>CAYXXA010000027.1:0-10181 GCA_964468965.1 uncultured Candidatus Peribacteria bacterium | reverse complement strand
TGGTCAACATATTAAAAAAATTACAAACTAAAGTAAGATTTATTTTTTTAGTGTATTTTTATTTTATCTTAAGACCGAAATCTTGACTCTCAGTCAAAAATATTAATTACCACTCTTCTTGTCAAGACATTTTTCATCTACTTTACTTTTAAGAGGATGATTCGTTTTCCGTAGAATAGCGTTTCGACTAGACCTTCAGCTGATGCCGTGTTGATAAAAGACTGTAAATCCGTAAATTTTTTATGAAGTGTTCCCTGTCCGTTGGTCTCAATCGAAACCGTGTTACGATCGATCAGAATATACTGAACCTTATTATTTTTGAGTACCTGTATAATAGATTTGTGACCTCTTCCCGATACCAGCCGTGACCAGATATCCAGCTGAGCATCCTCAATCATTCTGGCATCCGAATCATGAACCCAAAACTTCGTCATTGTTCCTATACGGATAATATTAGCAGAAGGATCTTTGTTGAGGATATCCGCCACTTGTAATTCCTCCGTATAAAATACTTTTGATAGTCGTTCTTGGTTCGCTTTTGAGGTATCCATCGACCATGACATAGCCGTAAAAATGGGGTTTTTAAGCACATGGACAAGCCTATCCCAAAGCCCAAATAAAACAGCGAATAGAACAAAGACCAAGACTACATTTTGTACACTTTTTTTGATCAGCTTTTCATTTGCTATCAACCACCCTGATAAAAGCCACAAAAGAGCTATAAATGGCAAACCATACCAGGCGACTCCTTCTGCTACAAATACCCACGCCAACAAAAAAGTAAGGGCTGATAGACTGAGTACAAATTTTGATCTATCTACTTTCCAACTATAAACCAAAACAAGTATAAGTACTGGCAAAAAAAACATCCACAAGAAGCCTAAGTTAACGTATTGTTTACTTTGTGATGGGATATTTGGACTGGTAAATATCGCCCAAAGTTTTTTAAAGAAGTTGGTTTCAAATCCAGCATAACGTCCCACTTCTTCCTCAAAAGCCGTTGACTTTAGCGGTGCTTGAGACGATGGTTCTTCATCCGAAACAACTTCAGAAGAACTACCTACTGGTTCGGCTGAAGCAACCCAATAAGGCTTAAAAGAAAGTGTTTGTGGTATATTGAAATGCGGTGAAGAAGCATCACCTTTGAGAATAATATTTTGCCATTGTCCCATTGTTTTGGGAATAGTACCATGACTGATTAAATTGGTTCCAGTCCAAAGGCTAAACGGTAATAATAAGAGCACAAGCGAAACCAATAATACCTTTATATTTTTAAATAGCCATTGGTAAATCGTAACCATGACGGCTATGGGCAAAAACCACAAAGCCGTTAACTTGAGTAATGGGGCAAACCCCAGTAATAGAAGCCCTCTTTTCGTAGATATATATGCCAGCACAACGAGTAATAGTTGGAGGTAAATAACATCCATTTTCAGGTCTTTTGAAAGTTGAAATTGAATTGCTGGTATACAAAATAACGCTAAAGCCAGAGCAAGATTTAGTTTTTCAGCAATGCCAAACCGTCTTCCAACCCAGTAAAACGTCAGCGGAAGCAAACTACCCCAAAATACAATAAGAAATTGAACACCCGATAGACCTGAAAACACACCAAATATCCCCAAAATAATCTCGGTAAACGGTGGGAAAATACCTGTTCGCAGTACTCCAGATTCCATCAACGTATTAATCGTCAACAAATAGTGATTATGACTATCCCAACCAATCGAGAATGGGAAAAAACTCTGTATAAAATTTAATACCGAAACCGTCATCACAATCGCTACGGTAAGCAATTGCCAGTGATTTAGTTTTATCTTTTGAATAAAAATTTTATACAACAAAGTCTTTACTTGTTCCCATTGAAAGACGATGATTCCTACCAACAAACTACCAAAAATCCACCACGTAAAAACACCAAACTTAGCCATAAAGAAACCGAAAAAACTCAGTACTAAAAACCCCATAAAGAAATTGAGGAAGTAGTTCATACCGACTTCATCTACATTTTTATTATGGTTGATCCACGCCCCGATCTTTGCCAAAATACTGATTTTATGGTGTCCTTTCGGCAACAGTGCTTCTACGACTTGTCCCATTAATATCAAAAATAGAGTAAAAACAACGACGCCCAGCAACACAAAACCTACCGTCCCAAGTATATTAAACAACGCCCCCACAACCGAAAGACTCCCCCAAACATTTATAGGTTGTACTAGTCCGATAAACATAAACAACGCTACTATTGAAAGCCATAGTAACCCTAACCCTTTGACCACAGTCAACGTCTTCCGTTGCCATAACAGAAAACTATACACAAGCCCCAATACCATCAAGAACGGTAGAATGATAAACGATAAACTTTCACTAAACGCATTTCCCGAAACGAGACTCCACCCATACATTGGGTAAGCTTTCCAGTATTGCCAGATCAACCATAAGCCAAATAATGGTAGTAGTATTCCTAGCAAAAAGTTAAACGATATTTTCAGATTTTTAGTCATACAACGAGTTTACGGATTTTTAGGGTAAACGACAACCACAAAAGGCACTTGAAAATCCACGAAATTAATCAACAGTATCTGATATAACTCAAAACCTAAAACTACCTTATCTAAAATTCAATAATAACTCCCGAAAAAGTTATCCACCTAATCTTTTCCATCATAAATTGCTTGATTTACTACAGATTTCACGGTGTTTCTCATAAAGTTCATCAAGGACTTTTTCTAGGAATTTTTTTACCGCTTCATGTTCCTTTGACGTTATCGATTTATCGTCTATGATCATTTTATCTCGATCAGCATTCCACGCTGCTATAGGCACCTTGCCTCTATATTTATCCACAATTGAATCTAAATTAAAACCTTCACTAGCTATATTCACATAATTATACATTTGATCGAAAAAATTATGTACACCGCTCACATATTCTTCATATTTACTTGCATAAGCTGTGTTATGCTCATTACCCGTATTTAGTTTATTTAGATCGCTTATAATTTGAGCTAAATTATTCAATAATTCTTCATAACTACTCGCAGACAACCTTTCTACCCCAAAGCGGTCTTCATCATCGACAAAACACTTATATTGAACTGAATGTTTAGAGATTGTCTTTGTCTTCGCAGGAGCCTTAGCCCCGACAAAAGGTCGTGAATCTCGCTCGTCAATTGATGAAATTACATCTTTTGTGTAAATAAAAACAGTAGTAGACAACAAACCAACTACTCCGAATCCCATCAAATCATTAGCTGTAAATTTTGGTTTACGCCTTTTTCCAATTAATTTTCTTATTTCACGATCAACCATATATCTCTTAAAAGCATCAATTTTTTGTCTAATACTGAATCTAGGAGCTGTTCTCAAAGAACTACGCTCTAATTTCTTTACTTGATTTTGTATTCTTTGTATACGCTTATAAAAATCCTTAAGATTCAATGGACGCTTGCTTTTAAAAGCAACTAATCGTGGCATCCAACCTTCATAAGAACCACCCTCTATAAACTTTCCAAACGCTCGTACTGCGTTATCAAATTCCACCCTTTTTACCTCAGGAAGTTGAGCATACTGTTGTTGACCTTTTTGTGAAAGCTCTAGATCAAACGCTAACTTCGCCATATCAAGTGCTTTTGAGACTTCATAGACATGAAGAAATTTAGTAGTTTCATCCATAACTAACCCCTCTGGATCATCACTTGATGATATCACCTCCTCACGTTGTTTAAGGTACTCGCTGATAAACTGTGGGGCAATTCTATTTACTTTTTGCCAATTGGCTAACACCTGATCATCCAATTTTTCAGCTTTGATAGAATCAGGCTTTATATTTATTTGCAAAGTCTCAGATAATCTCTGAAAACTTGCTTTTCTCTCTGACTGTTTAACCATGTTGATAAATGTATCAAGCGACGAATCAACACCCTTACTAAGAGCTTCGCTAAGAGATGTAAGACCGACTTCGTCCATACCCAAAACCGTATTCAAAACCCTATCAAGTTTAGCTAAAATCTCCTTATCGCTCTTCATCGCTTCAATATCCCACTTAGGCATTCCCTCTAATAAGCTACTGGCTATCTCGTAACGAGTTTCAAGATTCTTCTCAAAATGCTTTCCTGCCTCAGGTGAATTAAACGAAGAAAGCCCTAAACAAAAATTATAAGGACTAAGGTTTCCATACTGATGAAAAGGTGGTCGGTAGGTTTTCTCCAAAGTTTTAAGAGCGTTACCCACGCCTTCCACAATATTTTCCTTATGGGGAGCAAACGTTTTACTAAATTTATTGTACCCAGCCTTACTTAGCCCAAGCCCTAATGAAGGCCCTATTTTCTCAAACTTTTGCTGAATTTCGAAGTCCTTAATTCTATCCCAAAAGGCCTTTACCGTTTCAATTTTTATTCCTCGAGGAGTTGTCACTGAAATATGACCGTCTACCAAGGTTTTGATAGATTCTAATTTCGAATTATCCAATTCGAGTAGTGCCTCTACCACTTTATCATCTAAACGCACTCCTATCAGTGAGGCGGTCGATAAGATATAGACCTTTGCCCTAAATCGTTTAAGCTCTTGTATGAATTCGGAAAAACTGACTTCCCTAAGAGATGAATCAACATTGTTAACAAGACGATCGCATCCTTTTATTTGAAACATGAGATCCAAAACTTCGTCAATAAGTTTTTTATTTTCTGGATAAGTAGTAATATCATCCTCATTTAGTTTTAATCCTAAATAACATCCAACAAGCTCAAAACTAGTATCAACATTATCAAGAACTAAATGACTAGCGTCTGGGTATTTTTTCATCTTTAAATAACTTTATTATTTTTTTGTAATAATCTTATAAATTATAATTATAAAGTTGTCAACTCATTTCTTTCTAAAAAATTTGTGTGTAAAAAAATAACGACAAGTTCACTAAATTCGGACTTGTATATCCCCCATTAAAAGACTATCCTTAAGATGTCTTTTTACCCCATAAATACTGTCAGAAAAAGATAAAGTGATAAAATAAGTTCAATTTCAATCTCCCTCTTACCAACGGGTGATACAGAGGGGTTTGATATTATAAATCCTTATTTGAATTTTTAATTCAAAACGAAAAACCTGCCATAAACTGCATACGGTCGCTTCGCTTTCGTTTCGATTGCGACAAACCTTAGCGATTCTCGTCTGTGTTTCTTTCCGAAAAAAGGCAGGGAGTGATGGTGCTCCTTTTTGAGAAAAACGAAAATATCGAAGTTTGTAGTAAGGATGGTGCGCGAGAGAGGACTCGAACCTCCACGGATTGCTCCACTGGTTCCTAAGACCAGCGTGTATACCAATTTCACCACTCGCGCGTCGTCGTCGGAGATTTCAACTATTTCGTGAACTCACTTTGTTCGTTAACTACATAGTTTTCATCGCCTCCTCCTCTTCCCCATAAATCTGATATATACTTCACTGAATATACGATTTCCGGGGGCCCCTTGTTTTTTTAACTATTTCGTGAACTCACTTTGTTCGTTAACTACATAGTTTTCATCGCCTTCACATCTTCCTCAAAAGCTAATACATTTCAATTTGCACAAACACTTTTTCGGAGGGAGTCCGCAATTTTATTTCAGAAGTCTTTTTCGAAAGATTCCCAAAATACCAAAATAAAGAAAAGAACAAATTGCGAGCGAGAGTATAAGATGTTTGTTTAAACTCGTCAAAAGAATTAAGTGAAATATTCCAAGATTGAATCCTAAAATCATCAAAACCTTTTTCCAATCCAGCCTAAACTCAAAATATCGCCACACCTGTCGCCACAAAAGAATAAAAACAACAACCTCACAAAACACCGTTGAAATAGCCGCAGCCATAATGCCATAAAGGGGAAGAAAGTATAAGTTCAACCCCACATTCAATACCAACCCCATCGCATTTACGGCTAAAAGTAGGTTTTGTTTATTTTTCGAAACCAGACTAAAGGAAAACAACTGATTGAAGTAGGCAAAAATCACCGTTGAAATAAGAATTAAAAGTGCCGAATCTGCTCCAAAAAATCCTTCTTTACTGATAAAAGCTTCTGAACTCAAAAGTAAAACAATATCGGTTGCAAAAAAATAAATCCCAACCACAATCGGCAAAGAGAATAACAAAAGCGTTTCCATCCCCCAATAAAGACTTCGAGAGGATTTTTCGTGATCGTTTTCCTCTGATGAAAGTTTTGGAAGTAACGACTGTCCAAAAAAAACGCCCAATACCAAAAAACTCTCCATCACTCTTGCCGCTACCCCATATACCCCAATAGCCTCTGCACCTAATAGAATCGAAATCAAAACCAAATCAGATCGCAAATACAGGGTCTGTAAAACCAACGCCGCCCCATAGGGAAGTGCCGTTTTAATCGTTTTCATCCAGTATTCTCGATTGAATTGCAATGTCACTTGCACCTCTCGTTGAACGAAGAAATACGTCAGCGCCATAAAAATAAAATTAGAAATAACCCCAGCCCAAAGAAACATAAAAAATAAGGTTGAGGGATCTGTCCCAAAATAGTGGGTATTCATAGCAATGCCCCAAATCATCAGTGCTAACAACACTTTCCCAAAAACAAGACTCCCCGAGAAATAGGCAATCTTCATTCTTGCCTGTAAAACCGAACTCAACGTTCCCGCCACAATGGTCAGTGCCATCGATAAACCGGTAATCCAAATCCCCTGCCGAACTAAATCTGAGTAATTTGGCACAAATTGTGCTAAAACACCTGCCAAAAGAGTCACTGCAATAATGAGCAGAAGCCGCATTAAAAGTAAATTCCCAAGAATAAAACGGTCACTCCCCTCTCGTCCCTGCTCATTCTCCAATTGTTTACTGTTTACTGTTAATGGCTCATTATCCCTACTCATCTCCCTTACCGCAATTGAAAAAAGCCCCATGTCGGCCACAATCCCAAAAAAGGCGAGGAATTCATAGGTCGTTACGTATTCACCATAAAACTCTCTCCCAAATCCTGAGACTACTTTAACGACAAAAAATGCCGCCAACACTGTCAAAACTTTCCCCAAAAACTGCGCAAACACATTTCCAAGAACTTTTTTATTGGTGGACATCGAAGGTAATTATCAATGAACCATTCATAATTAGCAAATAACAAATTTAATTTTTACCTATACAGATGATAAATTTTATATAACAAACTTTTGATTCTGCCACCTCGAAACATTACTACACCTTCCTCTGTCTACCGTAAAGCTATACACTTTTTTGTACGGCCTTTCGTAGATTATTCCAATCGTAGGTAAATTTATAATTTTCAAAAGCACGAATGATCGTGGCAAATAGTTCATAAAAATTACCTTCTGAAAAACAAAATCCGTTTCCCTTCTCTGTCTGAGCATCAAAATTTGTAATATCCGCACCAAACGGAACAATCGGAATAATCCCTTTTTTCATAACTTTTGCTAATATTTTCGAATCTGGAAGCGTTAAAAACAATATCACATCGCTTTGTTTAAATAGTTGTTTTTCAGCCTCTGGTGTTATTTCCAAAACTTCCAACTGTCCCTCATATCTCTCCGCAAGATCAATCAGTGATTTTTCTGACGATCCTAAAACCGATACTATAAACCCTAATTCACACATCGCCTCTGATATATAAGGCAGTATATCTTCATTTTGTCCTGAAGCAATCAATCCTATACGAAAATGTTTTGTTGAAAACTTTGATTGAATTTCCTTTTTTGTCTTTGATTTCATTGGATTATTTGTGTTTAGGTATCAGATTATTATAACAGATTTAAATAACTCTTTCCATTAAAAGAAGTTGCCAAAGTCAATGAACAATGACTAATTATCATAAAATAATCTTCTAATGATAAAAAAGAGGAATAGAATCACTATTCATGCTACTATATATTGCATATTTCTTTTGAACTTTACTCTTAAAACTCTAAACTACCACCAATGAAAAACCTTGTCCTGATCGATGGCTTCGCCATGATGTTCCGTGCCTTCTATGCGGTGAAGTTTGCTCCACAGCACAATGGAAAACCCGTTGGAGCCGTCTTTGGCTGTGCGACAACTATATTACAAGCTATTGAACAATTTAAACCCGACTTCCTCGTTATTGCCGTCGATGCCCCAGAAAAAACATTTCGACATAAAATGGACGAAAACTACAAAGCCCAACGAACCAAAGCACCAGATGAGTTTCTCGAGCAAATTCCTATGATCATGGATATGATTGATGCTTTTGGTATTACCAAGTTAATTAAACCTGGGTTTGAGGCCGATGATATCATTGGAACACTTGCTAAAAGAGCTGAAAAGGAAAATATCGAAAGTTATATTTTGAGCGGAGATCTAGATTTTTTACAGTTAATTTCCGATAAAATACATTTAGCAAAATTTAATGGACGAGAGCCCCTTATCTTTGATAGCGAAAGAACCTTTGAGAAGCTCGGTGTTTACCCCGAACAAATTATTGATTACAAAGCCATCTGTGGCGATAGTTCTGATAACTATAAAGGTATTCATGGTATCGGACCCAAGACCTGCACCACCCTGCTCAACAAATACAAAGATTTTGATACGATTTATGACAACCTCGATCAGCTCAAACCCAAAGTACGAGAAAAATTTGAAGCCAATCGTGAGTATGCCCTCCACTGCCGAGAATTAGCGACAATTCACCCTGAAGTCCCTCTTGAATTTTCACTTCAAGACGACAATCTTTTTGAGTTAGATGCCGAAAAGCTTCATGATTTTTTTAACAAGGTAGGCTTCAATAGTCTACATAAAAGAGTTGATAAGTTGAATAAAAATAGTGCTCAAGATCAAGAAAATAGTTCATCTGGTCAAATGGGATTATTTTAAAGTTAACCCCAATTCATCCCTACCTAAGACTATCTATCAGGTCTAAAACTGAAATCTTTTGTTCATCTGTCCATTGATTAAAGGGAACAGCACTTAACTCTTTAAAAAGCTCTTTTGTATTTAATACATTATCAGCGAAACCGAACTCAATTTGGTCACCAATTGAGTTTATTCGATGCCAGATGTATTCCTTATCTTTATTGAAATTTTTTGACACCTTATCCACTTGTATCCTTACATTTCTTGGTAAATCCTTGTAATGAAAAATATTTTCAAAATCATTAAAGTTTATCTCCTTTGGGATACTGTTAAATCGGCAGGTGTGAAGTTTTCGGAGCGTCAAAAGTACACTTTACATAGTCTGGTAAAGGGCTAGTATGATATTTTTTTAAGATGTCTAAAAAAATGTCCAAAATGCGGTAAAAATAGAACCCAAAAGCGAGGTTTTAGAAAAGAGGTTAGGAGGTATTTTTGCCGACCCTGTAAAAAGTATTTCACGAAGAAAAAAAACTCTAAGGAGATAGATTTATGGATTGATTATGCAAAAGGTAAACAGACACAAGAACAGATTGCGAAGCAAACAGGAAAAAGTCGAGAGTGGATAAATAAAAAACTCAAAAAACAAATAAAATATTCCGGGAAAAATCTTAGTATTGAACCACAAAAAATAGTGCTGGTGGTGGACACAACTTATTTTAAACAATTTGGATTAATGGTTTTTCGGTCTAGTAATTTAAAGAAGAATTTACTTTGGAAAATTGTAGATCATGAAACAAATGAAGACTATCAATCTGGGATTCAAGAATTAATAGATGATGATTGGAAAATTTTGGGAATAGTTGCAGATGGCAAGCCTGGACTAGGAAAACTCTTTCCTGATATTCCATTTCAACTCTGCCAGTTTCATCAATTTCAACGAGTAACACAACTTATTTCTAAGCATCCAAAACTGGAAGCCAGCCAAGAATTACGAGCCATAATGTTTAATCTCAAACAAACAGATACGGCTAGTTTTGAGTTTTGGTTAAGTGAGTGGTATGAAAAATGGGAACATTTTTTGAAGGAAAAAACAGTCGATGAAATTACTGGAAAATGGCACTTCACACACAGACGTCTACGAACTGCTTTTTTCGGAATTCGAAGAAATTTAGAGGCACTTTTTACTCATCAATTCCATTCTAAAGTCGTTGAAATTCCAAACACAACTAATACTCTTGACGGATATTTTTCTCACTTAAAATCTAAATTATCGGTTCATCGTGGCGCCTCTAAAAATACCCAAATTAATCTCATCTCTGAACTGATTTTTTTATAAAACACGCTCCGAAAACTTCACACCTGCC
>CAYXXA010000026.1:0-15465 GCA_964468965.1 uncultured Candidatus Peribacteria bacterium | reverse complement strand
CTCAAAGAATGTGAATTTAGGTTTAATTATCGTAACCAAAATATTTATGCTATAATATTAAAAATGTTAAGAAAATCACCTCTTAACTTTAATTGAACCTGCCCTAATAGCAAAAAGAAGAGTGGAAAGTGTAGATTAAGTCCGTAATGGATTATCGGCTAAAGGCATAGATTTTGTAGTTTAAAATAAAAATGGTCGGATTACTACTTGAATTCATCCTTTCTTCTGTGATCCCTACTGTTCTTGGCAAAAAGGCACTGTCGAAAACACCAACAAACTCCTCCGTCAGTATTTCCCGCGAAATATTTCCCACTCCCTAATGAACCATGAATATCTTACTTTCGCCCTCCACAGACTCAACAACCGCCCCAGAAAATGCCTCAATTTCATGACTCCTCTTTTTTGTTCGGTTTAATACTTGAATTTACCCCTCTTTTAAAAAAGTTGAATTATCTCTAAGAATCTAGTATAATAAACGGAAAAAATAAAAACAAAAAAATGCTAAAAAGTTTCGGTCAACGAAGTTTCTTGCTTAAAAAATATACTTTTCTCTTGATAAGTACTAGTTTTTTATGGCTTTTGATTTTTACTCAAACAGTACTGGCAGCTGACTCTTGGCAGGTTGGATCTAGTGGGGCTTCTTACCATGGAAAACATGGAAGCGTTTCTGTTGGAAAGGGGGGGCTTAATACTGGAGGAGATTCATGGTCAATCGGTTCAAATGGGGCTTCTTACCATGGAAAACATGGGAGCATTTCTATTGGGAAGGGTGGTGGATCAGGAAAGGTTAATCTCAATAGTAGTAATGGACCAATCTTCAACGGACCAGGTCTTGGTGGTGGCGCTAAAATAGTAGAAAATGGACTTGATAATAACGTATCGAAAGAAACGGATATTAAAGCCCTTATTATTGCTTGGACAAATTTCCTTTTGCCTATTGCTGCTGTTATTGCGGTATTAGCTATTGTTTGGGCTGGTATTCTTTACATTACCTCCTTTGGTGATGATGGACGGGTTGAAACAGCTAAAAAAATTATTATCTGGGTCTTTGTTGGAATTATTGTTATTGCTGCAGCTTATGCTATTGTTAACTTCTTTATGCAGGCGGTCTTTAAATAAAAAATATATAAAATATGAAAAAAATATTATTCGGTTTCGTGATTAGTTTTAGTTTATTTATTAATCCTTCTGTCTTTGCCTCTAACTGGTCTATTGGAAGTAGTGGAGGACAGATAAATATTAATTATAGTAGTGGAGGCGGTTCTGGTAGTAGTTCCTTTGATAAAGCCTTTGATTCTGTTGGTGGTGGTGGTGGGCTTCCACAAGGGGAGTTTGAGTTACCAGCGCCTGAGGAATACAACACTATTGGAGAAAATACATCTATTCGAGATTTTATTCAAAAGGTTTTAAATTTTATTCTAAGCTTTCTTGGTCTTATAGCTATTATTGCCATTATTTATGCAGGTTATATGTATATCACTGCTGGAGGAGATGATGGGCAAACCGAAAAAGCAAAAAAAACAATTATTTATGCCATTATCGGTCTGATTGTTGTCGTTATTTCTTATGCTCTAGTAAACACAATCCTCAAAGAAGCGATTACCGGAGGGGATGATCGAGCTGCTACAGGTGGAGGACAGGGTAGTAGTGGGCAAAGTGGGTATAGTTCGAATGGGGGTAGTAGCGGACAAAATGGAAATGGTGGTAATAGTGGTTCAATTATTAATAATAGTGGGATTTCAACTGGAAGCTACTATCAAGTTGGAGCTTCTGTTAAAACAGGTTTTGCACCAGGGACAACGATAAAAGCTGGGACAAAACTTCCTAATGGGCAAACGCTCTCAACGGATAAAGTTGTACGTGAAGATGGAACCATTGAAATTGAAACAGGAGATATAACAAACCTGAATCCAGATACCACGAATGAAGAAACTGAGAGTCTTTTTAGTTTTGATAATGGTATTACGGTTAAAAGTAGTAATGGCGGAACGGTTAAGGATCAGGGCGAGTATGTAGTTGTTAGCCGTGAGGTAGCACAAAACGGACTAGACTTTGGGATTGGAATGCAGGCACTCGTTATTTTTGATTTTGGAGATGGTATTCAGGCTAGAATCAATACTATCGATAACCCAGACGATACGGCCAAGCATAGTTTTGGGTTGAATTCAAATTATCTTATTCGAGCAATTGCAGAAACCAAAGATGGAAAACAGTATACTTTCTCTAAAAACTTAGTTATTGACCCAACTGTTATTGATTTTCGAGTTTCGAAAACAAATGTTGCTGTTGATGAATTTATTGATTTCTCTGCTCTTGCCAAAACAACAATTGGTGAAGTTAAAGGATTTAAGTGGACCTGTGAGGGTGAAAATGGTGGATGTTTTGGTGATACACAAGGAGAGGCAATATCTGCTTCATTTGGAGCACCAGGAAGTTATCAGGTGACACTTTTGGTTGGAAATACCATTGGTACTGAAGCTACGGTAACGAAAGAAATCACTGTTTTCGGAACACCAACAGCCAGTATTCGTTATCGATCGACAAATAATAAAAACCAGCCTATGGAATATGAATTCTCCGCAGCAGATAGTCGAAACAGTACTGGGGCAAGTCTGGGACTAACTTATAAATGGACGTTTGAGGGACAGGAAAAAACTACGACTGAACCGAATATTAAGCATACCTTTTCTAAGGATGGTTCTCAAGAAGTTTCATTGCAGGTTCTTGAAAAGATTAATGGGAAGACTTTAACCTCAGAAGTTGTTGTGGCAACTATTGATGTTAAAGCTAAACTTAACCCTGATTTTCAAATTTTACAGTAAAATATTAAAAAAATAAAATTATGTATCGAGGCTTTTTCACTTCCTTTAAGACTATTACTCCTCACTCCATTCTTCTGTTTTTTTGTATTTTTAGTGGAAACATTAATATGGCCATAGCCAGTCAAGTGGTTAAAGTAAACATTCCTACAAAGTTTGAAGCAAAATCTATAGAAGGTGCTTCTTATGAGTGGGAATTCCCCAATGGTATTAAAAAAAGTGGTAAAAATATAATGTTTTCCTTTAAAAAGCCGGGAAACGTTGAGGTTACACTGAAGGTAAAAAAAGGGGGCGTAGTTGAAACTATTACCAAAAAGATAACCGTACAAAATCCAGAAAAACCAACGGCTATAGTTAAAATAACGGTTGATGGGAAATCGTATGGTGGTGGTACCATTCCCTTTCACAAAAATCAGTCAATAAACTTCGCATCAGAATCTATATCTGCGGATGGAACAAATATGAACTTAAGTGAAACTTGGTGGGTTGACGGGAAAATCGAAGAGCTCGCAACACTTCCTCATCTTCTGAAAGAATCTAGACTTTATCCCATGAAACTTATTGTTACAGAAAAGGGGGTTCAGAATGTTCGAGATGAGGTGTCCTTTCAGGTTGATGTTGTCAATATGTCTCCTGAAATAAAAGATATTTCAGTGAATAGCGATCTCAATCAGAGAAAACAGGTTTCTGTTCAGGTTGAGGCTGATGACTTAGATGGTCGTATAGAACAGTATCGGTTTGAAGTTCTTGAATTTAATCGTGTTGTTCTTGCTCAAGTAACAACAAAAGGTACGGCTGTTTTTAATCTCAATCAATTTCCGGGAAAACATCAATACCGTTTACGGGTAACAGTAAAAGATGATGGTGGATCTGAGACTTCAAAAGATTACCCACAAAGTATTGATATCGATAGTACGATATCCAATACTCCACCAGATGTGAAAATAAAGGCTTTACCTGGAAATACAGGAACAACGGCGACTGAGTTTGTGTTTACCGCAGAGGCAAGTGATCCAGACGGAGACGCCTTGCGTTATCTTTGGACGATGCCAGATGGAAGTAAAAAGACTTCTAAATCCTTTCATTATCAATTTTCAAAAGTTGGAACAAAACAGATAACTCTATCGGTGACGGATGGAATTGATACGACGGAAAAGAGTCTTTCTGTTCAGGTGCTTAAAGAAATAAAAAACCATCCCCCTGTTGTTGAGATAAAAGGAGTTTCCCCTGCTGTTGCTGGAGATACGGAAACTATTTTTAAATTTTATGCTAATATTTCCGACCCAGATAATGATGAGGTTCAACACTTGTGGGAACTCGAACCAGGGAAAAAATCAAACGTTCTTAACGTCGCTCATAAATTTAAGAAACCTGGAACTTATGTTGTTAAACTTTCTGGAACAGATGGGAAGATCAAAGTATCTGATGAAATTGTTGTACAAGTAGTTGATGTTGGAAAAAAAATACCTGAAATTAAAACCGATAAAGTTATAAGTGAGAGCCCAGACTCTGACAACGAAGAATTTTCAGTTGAGATTGCTTCAAATAAAGATACCAATAGTTGTAACCCTTTTAGTCAGAACCTTCTAAAAATCCTAAGAGCTGAACGAGATGCCCGTAAAAAAATACTAGAAAGTGGGAAGTTGTCTCCTAAAAATAGGGGGAAAATAAAGGCTGCTATCGCCCTTATTGATGATAAAATTAATCTGATAAAATTTGATCCTTTTTCTTTACGAACAGAGTTTAAAAAGGGGAAAATTCTTGAGCTAAAAAAGGCACGGTCTGAAAAAATCACCGCTTTTAAGGCTTTTCATAGAAATAAGAAAGAAAAATCGCGTATTCAGGATGAAATTTTAGAACTTAGTAAAGCTATTCGAAGACAAGAACTTGGGAGGAGTAATGAAATTCTTGTTGAAGATATTCTTATTGCTGCTCAAAAAAGCCGAGAAAAAAAGTTAGAAACTCAACCTGATAAAGTTAATACCACTCGATTAAAGGCCGAAATAAAAGCTATTAAAAAGGAACTCTACACTCTTAATAATAGTCCATTTTTTTCACGAACCGAATCGGCAAAAATATGTCTTTTGCGGTTGAAAGAAGAACTAAAGGACCCCCAAAAGGTTCAGATAGTATCAGCCCAAATAAGAACTATTGAAGAGACCCCTGAAACCGAAGACTCGACACTTGTTTTTGCTGATATTGTGGCGAATACACATACTAAACTTTTTCTTTACGGACGAGTTCCAACAGATATCAATAGAGCCCTTTATTTCGAATGGGAACTGGGGAAAAATCTACATATTCCTGGACAAAATATCAGCCTTCGATATCGGAAGCCTGGACTTTACAAGGTAACCCTAAAAATAGATGATGGACGCAAAGTTTTAACCGATACCATCACGATTAAAATTGTCGGAATATAAAAATATCGTTAGAGTTAATCTGAAAATAAAAAAACAAAATGCCTGATAAAAACCAACAGAATCCAAAAGAGGAAGCTAAAAAGATTGTTTCGGATCCTAATGTAATAGGGCGGAAGAGCGTTCCTATTTCAGAAAAAGAACCGTTGAAATCTAATATAGACAAATCGTTGGGAAATCCTTCCCCAATGGAGGGTAGGTCCATACCTAAAAAGGAAGTTTCTTTTAAAAAACAAGGGGAAGCTTCCACTTCTGTTAAAGAAAAGACAGCTATTTCAACAGCTAAAAAGACTGGTCAAAAAGCACCTATTTCCTTTAAGAAAACAGAAGATAAATCTACTTCCAAAAACAGAGTGGACATAGAAAATACCGATTCAGCTTCAAAGCTTATCTTGGGCTTTCTTGGGTTTGGAAGTATACTTATCCTTGTCTTTTATGCGGTTATTTTTTGGGCGACACTTAGTGGCAATGTTTCCAATCCAGTACTCGAAACACTTGGGATTGAACCTGCTGGTCTTAAAAGCTTACTGATCACTATGACCGTTGGGATTTTTGGATTTATTTCCCTTATCCTTCTAATACTAACCCTCATTTTTCTTTTTCGAGGATTAATGGCCGATAAATATGATCATCAGAAAAAACCACTTTTAATACGAGCGGCCATTAACTTCTTCCTCTTTGTTTTTGTGGTTGGTCTTTGGATATTCCTTTACTGGTTTGTGAGTAATCTTCAGTCTGGTCCTGTAGTAGAAACTAAAAAAATGTTAATCAGAACTAATCCAGAAATTGTTGTTGATCTTGATGCTCCTGTTCGAGTGGAATTTGATATTACAGAGGGATTAAAAGAAATTGCCAAACCAGAGTTAATCCGACAGGTAAATTGGGATTTTGATGGTGATGGTATTTTTGATGCTTCTGGTCCAAAGGTCACTCACCGATTTTTGGATAAGGGGCCTAATAACGGAATTTACACCGTTAAAGCTACTATTCTTTACTTTTCAGAGGCAAAGGGAAAGGTTGAAACAGGAGAAACTGAACGTCAGGTTATCATTAATAATGAATCTGTTCTAGCGGTTCTTACACCGACCCCTCAGGCTGGAGTTTTTCCTCTTACCGTCGAATTTAGTGCTCTTGAGTCAAAAGACCCAGATGGTTCTATTGTTTGGTATGAGTGGGATCTTGATGGAGACGGTGTCTTTGAAGAACGAAGAGAAGATCCTATTATTCACAAAACCTTTGATACAGTCGGCGAACATAAGGTTGCGTTACGGGTAACGGGAACTAATACGGATGACTTTGATATTGCCGAAACCATTATTACGGTAAAAAACCCAGAAGGAACACTTCGTGGAGATATCAATACGGAAGGTATTAGCGAGGGGCATGCTCCGCTAAAAATTCTCTTTGATGGTTCTAACTCTTTTATTAAAGAGGGGAAAATCGTTCGATATGAGTGGCTTGTTGATAATGAAAAAGAACCCTTTGTTGGACGAAAAATGCAAAGGATTTTCCGTGAGCCAGGGGAGCATATTGTAAGTCTTACCGTAGAAAGTGATGTGGGAGAACGACACGAAACAAAAAAAGTTATTACGGTTCTTGACGATGATATGCCAGCAGAGGTTATTATTAGAACAACACCGGCAAAGCTAAAGGATCAAGCTTTCTTGCGTGGAATTGTTCCTTTTGAAGTTACCTTTGACTCAGATCGCTCTAAAGTCAAAAATGCATTTGAATGGCACTGGGATTTCCAAAACGATGGTATTGTTGATGAGTTTGCTAAGGTAGCTAAACATACTTTTCGTAAACCTGGAGTGTACGATGTGAAACTTACTATTATTGATGCTGATGAAAAAGAGCATACCGCTCTTCAAAAAGTAATCGTAGAAAGGGCAGGGACTATTGCACAGATTAATGCAAACCCAGGTGCAGGTGAAGTTCCTCTTTCTGTTGAGTTTGATGGTTCAGGATCATCTACTGATTCGGGGGAAATTAGGGATTATATTTGGGAATTTCCTGGTGTAAAACCAATACATTATGGAGCAAAAATTTCTTATCTCTTCAAACAAATTGGGAATTTCCCCGTTAAACTAACTATTTTAACTTCAACGGGAAAACAGGCCAGTGTATCGACTGTTATTTCCGTACGAGAACCGCAAATGAAAGCTAACTTTAATTATAATCCAAAAGTAGGAAATGCTCCACTGCTAGTAACGATGAATCCGATCATTTCTTCTGGTATTGTGCGTGAGTACTTATGGGATTTTGGAGATGGGAGTGTTCAGAAGCAACTACGGTTAAAACCTATCGAGCATCTTTATAAAAAACCTGGTAAATATACTATAAAACTCCGACTAACAGGAGAAAATGGTGTAATTTCAGAGGAAGAAAAAGTAGTAGAAGTCCGTCCTCGGCGATAATAAAATCTTTGACGAACTTTGTCTTATTTTTTATAGTCAGAATACCTATGAAAAATAATTTTCCTCGTCCATCGGGTAAAGGTCGGAAAGAAATATAAAATAGTAGTCTTAAGCTATTAGCTTAAACAAGTTTGGTATGAGAAGATTACAACTATCTTTTCTCTGATCCCTTTTCCCTTATCACTAATCCCTAAATTTATGTCTACGGCTCAATCACTTCCATTCCTTACAAAACAAGATCCTATTATTGAGAAAGCTATTCGAGGTGAAGAAAATCGAGAAGCAACAGGCCTTGAACTTGTACCTTCTGAAAACTATATCTCTAAGGCTTGTCATGAAGCTCTTGGTTCTGTTTTTACGAATAAATACTCTGAAGGATACCCAGGAAAACGTTATTATGGGGGACAAGAATTCACCGATACGATTGAAACGATTGCTATTGATCGAGTGTGTAAGCTTTTTGGATGTAAATATGCCAATGTCCAGCCTCATTCTGGAGCGCCAGCTAATATTGGAGCCTACTATGCCATTTGTGAAGAAGGGGATACGATACTCGGAATGGATCTTTCTCATGGAGGACATCTTACGCATGGTCATCCTGTAACTCATATTACCAAGAGTTTTAATTTCGTTCGATATCATATGAAGGATCCTGATACAGGTGAAATTGATTATGACGAACTTCGAGAGGTGGCTCTCCGAGAAAAACCAAAACTTATTTTAGCGGGATTCTCGGCTTACTCTCGAGAACTTGATTACCAAAAGTTTGTGGATATCGCTAAAGAAGTTGGTGCTTATACGATGGCCGATATGGCTCATATTGCGGGTCTGATTGCTGGTAAGGCCGTTAAGAATCCTTTTGATTATGGATTCGATATCATTACCTCAACAACACATAAAACACTCCGTGGACCACGAGGAGGAATCATTCTGATTCGTGAAGATAAAGCATTGGCTCAGAAAATTGATAAATCCATTTTTCCTGGACTACAAGGGGGTCCACACATGCACTCAATTCTCGCGAAGGCGGTAGCGTTTGGAGAGGCTCTAACGCCCGAATTTCAAGAATATGCTCAGCAAATTTTGAAAAATGCCAAAGCGATGGAAAAGGTTTTTCTCGATAATAACATTCGACTTCTTGGTGGAGGAACGAGTAATCATCTCCTTTTGGCGGATGTCTATGGCTCTATTGGAGTAACTGGGCAAGAAGCTGAAAATGTTTTGGATGAAGTCGGAATAACACTGAATAAAAACTCTATTGCTGGAGAAACACGAACGATGTTTGATCCCTCTGGAATTCGTTTTGGATCTCCTGCAATCACGACACGAGGATTCGGTGAAGCTGAATGTACTCAAGTAGCGAAGATAATGATTGAGGCAATGAAAAACAAAGACGATCAGGTTGTGAAAGATCGACTAAGGGCTGAAGTTCGAGAACTGGCTCAAAAGTTTCCAATTCCAGATAGTTTTATATAGGTGCTCGTATTTTTTGAAGAAAGACTAGTTTGTCACTTGATATAATAAGAAATAATTAATGATAGGGGTGAGTAATCACTTATCCCTATTTTTATTTTTTACAGATTTATCCCTCTTATGAAAAAAAATTCCACCTGACGGTGAAATTCTTTTGGTGGGACGGGCAGGATTCGAACCTGCGAAGACTAAGTCGACGGGTTTACAGCCCGTAGCATTTGACCACTCTGCAACCGGCCCTTATTGTGCAGAAGCGATCACGATACTAATTTTTATAAGACAAAAGTCAATCTAAATCTGTGACATCTTTTGTCGTAAAAAGACGATAATTAAAAAGGTTAGTAAAAAAGCATCAATTGGTGACCCATTGATAATTAAAAAATTGAAGCAGAAATGAACTATTAAGGTGACCAAAAAACCTTCAAAAATAATCGATCGGCAAACAAATTTTTCAAGATGAGGGTGACCTGTTTTCCCTCGTAGTATAACTCGCGAAACAGGGAAGGTTAAGATCTTCATAAAACGAATAAAGTGAAAGGGGGCTAAAAGAACCGTAAGGGCCGATTCATTTTTATGTGTAAAAATAGTATTGGAAAGGTAGGCTGCTGCATAAAAAAGTCCAAAAATAGCGGTTGTACTTGCGTGTAAAAGTGTTGACCCCCAAAACCGTCCCTGAAATGTGAGCCAAAAAGTTGGATTAAATCCATGAATAGCATGAACCTTTGCCAGATAAAAAAGATTTTCCATGAAAGCAAAACCAAGCCCAACCGCAAATCCAAATACGATTCCGCCAGCCACGGTTTTAAACTTTTGTTTGAAAAACTCCATCACCCCTACCGCACAAATAACCTTAAAAAATTCTTCCCAAAAAATAGAAAGATATTGATTTGTCCATCCATAATATTGAGATAAAAATTGCAGTAATATCGTAGACAGAGCACCTGCCATTAGTGCCATCACAAAAGTAATCAATGGGTCTTTTGCTTTTCGTGATCGTTCAAAAAAGAGAAACCAAAATCCTATTCCCAAAAAAGAAATTGGAAAGAAGCTAAGCCAGAAATACTCGTTTTCAATAAGGTCAAAAAACATCATCTTTTAGTCTAGTGAAACTTTCATAAAAGATAAAGATCATATAAACTAATAACCAGATATCCTCAGAAACTTACCATGAACTGCCCCAGCTGTAACAACGAAGACACAAAAGTTATCGACTCACGGTTAACGGATATGGGACACGCTGTTCGCAGAAGACGGTCTTGTGAGAAATGTGAATTTCGGTTTACGACGTTTGAACGTGTACAAAATGCCAACCTCATGGTAAGAAAAAAAGATCAAACCGTCGAACCTTATGATCGTGAAAAACTCGAAAAAGCGATCCTTATCGCCTGTGGCAAGCGCCCCGTTTCGACCGAAAAAATACGTGAAAAAGTATCGGAACTAGAGGAAAAGTGGGGTAAACAAAAAGAAGTCGATTCTCAACAGATTGGTGCTGATATCGTAGAAGTATTACGAGAGCTAGATGAGGTTGCCTTTATCCGTTTTGCTTCCGTTTATAAACAGTTCAAGGACGTAGAGGAATTTAAAAAGGAATTGGAGAAGATTTTGTAAAGTAAAGACAAGTTAAAAAGAGCCGAAGGGCTCTTTTTGGTTTCTACGAAGCAGTAATTATACTATAAGAATATCATTTAAACAACTTGAACTATCAATCATAAACCGTAAAGTATTAAGCGTTAACATCCATACATCATGTCCGATAACCCAAAAACCATCACCGACCCAAAAACAGGGAAACAAATTCCAGATCCCTCTAAGGCGAAGAGTGTCGAAATTTTCATGCGACTTCCCAATCCTTCACTTGATGAGGCTACCGCACGAGCTTTGATGGGTTTTTATATTATTTGGGCGTTTGAAAGAAGTTTTGCAGACTTTAATTCTCCAAAAATTAATATCGAGCTGGTAAAAAAACTTCACGCGAAGGAAATCACTATTGCCGATTTTGTAAAGGATTCACTAAAAGATGAGATTTCATCAAAACTGCTATTAGATAAAGCTGATTCTTTTTCTAAGTACTATTTCAAATGGAAATATGTACAAGACGCAAAGGAACTTTTAGGCGAAAAAATTGAAGCCAATTGGGAAAACTACGCAAAGATCAAGTCCAAGATTGATGAACGGTTCGCCTATTGGGAACCCAATCCACAAAAAGCTCTCGACGAAAAACTCAAAGAAGAAGATCCTAATGCCCGAGCTGGACAACTCAGCACACGGGGTGGACATATTTTTGAAATCCCTCCACATCCCAATACGACGTTTGATGAAGAAAACTTTTTGACTCTTTTAGAAGGTTCAATTTCCCTAACTATGGAGGAAAAACAACGAGTAATTGATGCTATCCCAAGGCTAAAAATAGAACAGATCAATGAACTTATTTCTATTTTTACAGAAGAAAAACAGAAATTTGCCGAACTTGAAAACGAATTTGCCGATGATGTAAAAAAACTAAAACAAGAGCGAGAACACGAAATCATACGAACTGAAGAAAAAAAAGAAGAACTTGCTGAAGGAGAAAATGATAGAGAAGAGGCTGAACGATTAAAGCGAGAAATGGGACTATAGGATATTTTTCACGTTAAGTGAAAATCAACCGAATAAGTCAGATATTGTGTAACAAATCTCCTAATTCTTCGTTAGTATTCAATGACAGAAGTTTTATCTTACTCTTTCCTTGTAAATCATCTGTCTTAAATTATTTGTTAAAATATGAGCTTTAGTGACATTACGAGAAAGATAAAAGCTTTCTACACAACCTCCAGTACGTTATCTAATCAGACAATAAAAGAAACGGTAAAATATAAAACACTCAATACTTTTCGGGCACAAAAACGAGAAAGAAAAAGAACGATTATTGCTCTTTGGCGGTACCGTTTTTCTTTTGCCTTTTCTCTCTTTTTTATCGTCGGAATGATTGGGTTTTTACAGTCTTCCCTAAGAGATCAGCAACTTCTCGCAGGAGAAATTCAACCTATGGTTGGTCCTGTTGAAATTATCCGAGGCAAAGAATCCCTTTTGGTAGAGGATCCCGTTGATATTTTTATTGGAGATATTATCAAAACAGGAACTCGAGGCGAAGTAAAAATTTCTATCCCCAATGAATTTACGTCTATTGCAAAAAACCGAACACAGTTTCGTATCACTAATAAAAAAACACTCTTTCTCGACAAAGGCGTGTTAGAAAATAAAACACAGCGATCACTGGAAGTCGCTACTGATCGTGGGTTCATTAAAGGGGCTTCTGGTAGCGAATTTCAGGTATCGGTTTCCGATAGTGGAGAGACAGAGGTTTTACCACATAAAAATGTCGTTCAGATCTTTGACTTATGGGATGGAAAACTTGACCTAAATCCAGGTGAGACGGTTAAACTCCGAAGTGATACTCGATTAACAAACAAAACTATTCCAGATGATCTAAAACTTTCCAATGCACAAATAAGGGCTATCAAATCAAAGCTAACTATTGCTCGAACAAAAATCGTGACGGGCGTTCAGCACAGTACGATGTCTGAAAATCAGCTCGCCGTCAAAGATTTCGAGTCCGCTAAAAAAACATTTACCTCTCTTACCCAAGTTCTCAAAACATCACGAGAGCTTGAGATTGCACGACGAAAAAACCTCAAACAGTTGTCTACCAAAGATGTGTATCCGGAAATGAAAGAACGACTAGAGAATGAAACTTTATTGAGTGAAATAAAAGCGATTGAAATACTTTTTGACATTCTTTCTCAGAACAAGGATCAACTCGCTTTTTCCCCACAAAATAGTGACGTTGAAGCCTTCAATCGATATGTTATATTAAAAAGGTTGATTGATCTAGGTACCCCAGAACAACAAGATCTTAGTCGTCTTTTACTTCATAAGTATGTTGTGAACTTTCTCCAGAAAATACAAAACAAAGAAGTCCGAATCGAACAAATTGCAATGCTTGACGCGCAGATAGACAAACTTCCCAAAAATAAAACCGCCCGAAAGTTTTTATATCAAGTTCGAGATTTATTTTCTGAAGAATTTGCAAAAATTGTTGATGAAAAAATTCGATACCGATTTTAACTTCTATACGCCATCGTCAGATCTCGATCTAGTTTATTTTTTAGTTTTGAGGCTTTGTTAAGCATTTTACCCCAGCCCAAACAAAAATTCTTATATCGTACCAAAACTGCTCCATCCGGAAACGATAACAGCTTAAGTTGTTCCGGTGAAAAGATAAGATCATATCCTGCTAGCCAACGATCCTTTTCCGATTCGGTTAACACTATTACATTCTCGGTCGCTTTTTTCGCGTATTTTATCGCAAATTGTGTTGTAATATTTTTATCCTTATCAAGAATTTTTAGACCCACCCTACGAAATAAATTTTTCTGGCAAAAATTAGCCGCTTCCCGAGATGTTAAAAAAATATCGTTGTTTTTTTCTACTAAAACCTGTTTATTCCCAGCTTCAGACTGTAAAAATATTTTCTTCTCTAACCCAAATCGTTTACACAAACGAGATACCATCTCGGCTTGTTTATTTTTTTTATAAATTTCGGGAGGATCCTTTACAATTGCCTTTTTAGGTGGGGTGATAGTGAGTCCATACTTCTTGCGAATAAGAATAAGATAAAAGGCCTCAGAGTCCCACTTTTCAGTTTGTAGATGGGGGTAAATACGATGAGATTTTTGCGTAATTTCACTATCAACCGTTTTCCCAAAAAAAGAAGAAATCCCTTTTCTCGATGGAATATCTGGCATTTCAAAGGCTACTAATTCTACCGCTTCTCCATAAGTATCTAAAAGATGTTGTACGACAAATTCATTTTCTTCAGGAGCACTGGTACAGGTTGAGTAAATCATAAGCCCTTCTGGTTTCAGCATTCGAAAAGCCGACTCAATCAACTTTTTTTGGAGATTTGCTGTAGTGAATATTTTTGGTTCTGACCACATTTTTTCAAAATACTTTGGATCCTTTCGTCCAAATCCCTCACTAGAACAAGGAGCATCTAATAAAATTCTATCAAACTCTTGCCCAAGAAAAGCCGATATTGCTATGCCATCTGTCTGTGTTACAACGGTGTTAGTAATACCCATTCGGTTCAGATTGGCTACGAGCTTTTTACTTCGTGACCCAGATATTTCATTCGCCACAAGACATCCTGAATTCCCCATTTTCTGTGCCATAAATGTTGTTTTCGATCCAGGTGCCGCACAAAGATCTAAAATCTTTTCTTCTGGTTGAGGATTAAGAATTTCTACGGGCAACATTGAACTTAGACTCTGCATATAAACCTGTCCCGTAAAGTGTTCCAGCGTTTTCCCAATGGGGATCTTATTCTTATCTTTGGGGGTGATAAAAAAAGCATTATCAATAGCTGTTTCCTTGAGATTCCAATTCGTTGATATTTGGCATTCGTCATTTACGACTCGAGTGGTTCTTGGTAACGGCTCAATGACTTTTTTAAAAAATAAATCCCATTCCGGTTCTGGTAGAATTTCTTTAATTCGTTCAACATACCGTTTCGGAAAATTTTGCATCAGTATACTTTTACCTGAAACCCATAATTTTTCCTAGACAAAAACCCTTTTTCCCATAGTATCTTTGGGAAAAATGCCAATACTTTTATCCGATCTCGCTAAAAAATTAGAAATTGCACCTGAAGCGGTCACGCTTCATGCTATGGATCTTGATTTTGAAATTCCAGAGGATGAGATGATTCCCGATGACATTGCGGCTGAAATTGAAAAGAATGAAATCGGTGATGATATGGCACAGCTCGACCACGAAATGGAAGAGCAAATGGAGCGAGAAATTATTGAAAAACAACAGGCGAAAACCGCTGGATCTATTAAAAAAATCAAGAAAAAAGAAAATAAAGAACCCAAGCGTGATGAAAGCGTTGTGGATGTTGTGAAAGATAAATCTGGTGTTTTAATCCTCCCTGATTTTTTAACCGTTCGAGAACTCGCTATTAAGATTGGAAAACCTATTCCGATTGTTTTAATCAACCTCAAAAAGAATGGGATTATTGCCAATCTTCAACAAGAAATCGATTATGAAACGGCTAATATTGTAGCCGAAGAACTAGGGATAAAGGTAAAAAAAGAAACAACAGAACTTTCTGGGGAAGATCTCTTTCGAGGAAATTTATCTGAGTTACTAAAAGATGAAGAGACAGAAGACTTAGAAAAACGTCCACCAGTTATCTCTATTATGGGACACGTTGATCATGGAAAAACCTCTATTCTTGACTACATTCGAAAATCTAAAGTGGCTGACAGCGAAGCTGGCGGGATCACTCAAAGTATT
>CAYXXA010000025.1:15893-17014 GCA_964468965.1 uncultured Candidatus Peribacteria bacterium | reverse complement strand
AAAAAAACATACTATCATCCCTTTGGAGAAACGAAAGGACGAGGATATCGAGGAAGTAGGAGATAATTAAAATCAGTAATATAAATTTAAACAAAAAGGCTCTCTTGGGAAAGGGGGCTTTTTTGACAAAATTGGTTGAACGTTATACCTTTAAGAAAATGAAAATAAAACAAATACTATTGGCACCGTTTAAAATGGTAGGTAAAAATTTTTTTCCTATTCTGATTATTGGGGGATTATTCTTTTATATTTTTGATACCGATCAGGCTCTTTTCTCTCATAAGTCAGGTTTTATCGGAATGGAGAAAGAGATTGTCCAATCGGCTTCATTTGAAAGTAATAGCGTAGATAAGGTACTAAGTTTTTCAGGAGCGCCGATGGCAAAAATGTCGAGGAGGATTGTTAGTCCTGTTCCATCAGTTTTTGCCGATGGGGGATTTGCTCCAGAAGCAACGAATCGAAAGGTAATCAAAGAGGCGAATCTCGATCTCGAAGTAGCTGATTCGGAGGAAGCTAAGGCTTTGGCGGAAGCGGAAGTTAAATCGTTGGACGGATTTATTACCAATATGAACTCATGGGAAGTTCGGGTTGGGGTTTTGGCTTATAGAATGACTATTCGTGTGCCAGCCGAAAAATTGGATATTGCGATGGAGAATCTTGCAAAACTTGGTGTCAAAAAATCAGAAAGCTTCTCAAGTCGTGATATTACCGCTCAATATACGGACACGGAAGCACAAATTAAGAATCTTGAAGCACGACGAACTCGACTTCGAAAGTTATTAGAATTTGAGACGAAGAATCTGGCGGATGTTTTACAGGTTGATCGAGAGTTGAATAATCTGCAAAATCAGCTTGATCGGCTTATGAGAACGCAGAAGGGACGAGATGAAAAAGTGGCGTACTCGACACTCATACTCACGCTTAACCCAAAAACACAGATTGGAGACCTTACGAATCCAGAATGGAATCCCGAAAAATCATGGAAAATCGCGGTCAATGACCTGATCAAAAAGTCACAACATATTATTGATCGTTTGATCCGACTGGTGGTATTGGCACCGATATGGTTGCCTGTCCTATTTCTTCTTTGGTTGGTGAAAAGGCGGTTTTGGAAGAAGTAA
>CAYXXA010000025.1:0-15793 GCA_964468965.1 uncultured Candidatus Peribacteria bacterium | reverse complement strand
TCATTTACGAAGGCTTGTAACTTTTTATTGAGATTTATTAAAACTTCATTGTTTGTGTTGGGGTCATCTTTTAGGGATTCATATTTCTGTTTCATGAAATCAATAGCTTCGTATAGAGATTCTAAAATATCATCGGTTTCTTCTAGGCTGTGAATAAAGCTTTCTACCTCCATCATGGCACTTCGTGGTATTTTAGGATGCTTAATCTCCATATTTTTTTTAATTTATTAGTTAACATAAATGATAGAGAGGTCTTTCTGAAAAGTAAAATCTTTTTTAGATCGATTTGTAAAAACTAATAATTAGCACTCTGTAGTGAAAACTGCTAAATTGTATTGCTTTTTGAAATATTTTGTATTATGCTTTTGGTAGAATTTAACCCATAAAAAATGTTTACACGAATTATATTGTTTCTTATTACCAATATTGCGGTAGTTGCCGTGATAATGACTATTACCTCTGTTTTTGGACTAGATACACGATATCTGAGTCAATACGGACTTAATCTTCAATCTTTAGCTATTCTTTCTCTCCTATATGGTTTTATTGGGAGTTTTATTTCTCTTTTTCTTTCCAAGTGGATGGCGAAACGAGCGACAGGAATGACCATTATTGAAAATCCTAGAAATGATGAAGAGGCTTTTTTACTCCAAACCATTAAGCATTTCGCGGATCAAGATGGATTTGAGATGCCAGAGGTTGGGGTCTATGATTCTCCAGAGGTAAACGCCTTTGCGACAGGTGCTCGTAAAAATGCCTCATTGGTAGCGGTTTCAACGGGGTTATTACAGAATATGAGCCGAACGGAAATAGAAGGTGTTTTGGCACACGAAATGTCTCACATCAATAACGGTGATATGGTGACCATGACACTTCTTCAGGGGGTGGTAAATGCGTTTGTCATCTTCTTTGCGAGAGTTGCGGCTTTTGCGGTTCAGAAAGCTATGGGGCGAGATAATGATGAAATCGGTGGTTTTGCGTATTGGGGGATTTCGATACTGTTTGAAATTTTGTTTGGAGTTTTGGCTTCAATTATTGTTCATACCTTCTCTCGATGGAGGGAGTACCGAGCTGATTATGGAGGTGCTTTATTGGCAGGGAAATCAAAAATGATAGCCGCCTTACAGCGACTACGAAAAGCACACGATCTCGTTGATCCGCGAGCAAAATCATTAGCTACAATGAAAATTGATGATAAAACGGCGTTTATGCAGTTGTTTTCTACACATCCAAGGTTAGAAGATCGAATCCGTCGATTACAGGAAGCCCCGATTGGTTAATACTTTTACTCGTGAACAAAAAAGTTGACCAATGTATTTTTTTCAATATTCTTTGTATTGATACACTAATTACAAAGTATGTTGAAAGGGCTTATACTTACCGTCGCAGCCGTACTCAGTGCTAATAGCGGGCAGACTATTCAGGAAAAAGTTTACACTATTCCAGAGGGTGTCTCCGTGATTTCGGCTGATATTGAGTGGAATGCGATGACAATGTTTTCTAAGGATGACGGTGAGCTACCAAAAATTTGGTATAAAAAAAATGGAACATGGATGCCCTGGCACAATTTTGAAGAGAATGAGGTCAATCAAACGAATAGTTTAGAGCTTCTTTTTGCCGGAAATACTCGGAAAAGTATTACGATTAAATCTGATGAGACGGTTGAGGTGGTGGCTCATTTTTTTAATACGCATATTCCAGGAGAAAATTTAGTTGCTCGTTTTGATCCCTTTGATGACGACTCTTTTGATGACCCACGGACTGGTTTAGCGCGTCCAGTGAGTGGGCCGAAGTATATTTCTCGTTCAGAGTGGGGAGCTGATGAAACACTAAGAATTCGAACTTTTGCTCGTGGAATAAAAAGTTGGTTTCGTGCTTCCGTGCCAGAAGCAAAAGATGTTCCTAAGTATTTGCGACCAAAAGTGCTTACAAGAAAGAATAAGGACGGGAAAACACTGACTTGGCCTATTGAAAAAAATCAAAAAATTAAAAAGTTTATTGTACATCATACAGGAGAGTATATTGATGAAAGGCGAGATCCCAAAGAGTTGATGCGTGCTATCTATTATTTCCATACCATTACGCGTGGATGGGGAGATATTGGTTACAACTATGTTATCGATAAGCAGGGAAATATCTATGAAGGGCGATATGGTGGTCCAGATACGGTAGGGGCTCATACAGCCTATCATAATGTAGCCTCGATGGGAGTTTCCTTGATGGGGAACTTTAATATCGAAAAACCAACGGAGAAGCAGATTAAAGTCCTCGAACTTACGCTGGCGGATCATGCTGTTCGTTTTGGGGTAGATCCTATGGGGAAAGGCTTGTTTCTAGGAACAAACTCTTACAATATTTCAGGACATCAGGATGTCGCACGAAAGGGGCATGGAACAGCTTGTCCTGGTAAAAATTTGGAGGCTATGTTGCCAGAAATTAGAAAAAAAGTCGCCTATTTTGCCCGAGAGATAAATAAAAATCATGGTCCCACTGCTCGTGATTTTTTAACTAAAAGTAAATTTGCTCCTAAGTTTAAGCATACGGTGGCTCCAAAAACAAAAGATCTACCAGTGGCTTCATTGAGTAAACTTTTAACGAAAAAAATTGTGCAACGTGGGGATAAGACGACGTTTGATATTACGCTAAAAAATAATGGAAAATCTACCTGGAATAAGGGAATGAAACTTTTGGTCATCAATAAGCCTGAAGGGTTGATTATGACACCCTTTAGATCGGTTTCTAAAATTTTTCCAAATGATAGTGGTATTTTCCGAGCTAGAGTATGGGTAAAGGATGTTCCCAATGGGAATTATGATATAGAGTTTCGTCCTGATGTGCAGCTTCCAGAGGATTATGAGGGAGAAGTTCCAAGTTTTGTATATCCACTTCAAGTTTCGGGTGATCGTCCGCAGCTTACTAAATCTTTTAAGGAGAGTGTTCAAAGAGTGTCTTCAAGGTTACGGACATCCGTTATAAAACCGCCAGTAACGACGGTTGACCTAGAAGAAATGTATGGACCTGATGTGAAGGTGAAGCTTGCTTTTTTCCATAAAAACTATGCAATTTTGGAAAGTGATAGTCGTGTTGAGGTACGGTCAAAGGGGAAACATATCGGAATGATAGAGAAGAGAACGGAGATAAAAGTTATTCCAACAGGTAAAAATAGGTCATTTAAGGTTATTTCAGGTGATAATGAGTGGAATATTGTTCAGCCTGTCTTTGTTACAGATGGGATTTTGAAGATAAAAAATTATAATAGGGGACTAGGTAAAATTGCCTATAATCGATTCAGACGACAATTAAACTTTTATGCAACGGAGGGACGTGGATTTTATATTGTTAATCAATTACCAATTGAGCAATACCTTTGGGGCTTAGCGGAAGAACCGAGTCATGAGCCAGAAGCAAAGAAGCATGCTATTTACATTCTAGCACGAAGTTATGCCTATGTGTATGGTGGGAATAAGCGAAAATTTAAAACGCCACTGTATGATTTAGAAGATGATCCTGCGTCTTCTCAATTCTATCTTGGTTATGATTGGGAGTACTATCACTCTGGGCAGAAAAAGCTAATTGAAGAAACCAAAGGAAAAGTGATCACGTATAATGGAAGAGCGGTTATTGGGCCTTACTTTACGCAAAGTGGGGGAGCAAGTTCAAATGCTTGGCATAAACAATATCCATGGACACGAGCTCAAAAATTACCCTATGATGAAGGGCTTGAGCCACGAGGACATGGGGTTGGGTTATCTGGTCATACGGCTCGAAAGCTAGCGGAAAAGGGGAAAACTTACGAAGAAATACTTGATTACTTTTATGATGGGATAAAGGTTGAGAAAGAGTTTTAAATTTGACAAACCATCTTATGCCAATATATTTCTGTGGAATTTAGAAAAATATATCATGTCAAATAAAGGAATCGGTTCTAAGAAACAACACGGTCATCATAAGATTAACGAACGACGAGCTAAAACAACGTTGAGTCAACGTCGAAATAAAGCAAAAGCGGCAGCTAAGCGAGCAATTTTGAGAGAAAAAGGTTTTGCGTGTTAATTGATATTAAAACTAATAAAAATAAAAAGAGGTGATGTCCTCTTTTTTATTTATGAGGGAGTTTTATCGCCCAATCGTAGATTCCTGAACTTTTCTCTCTTTTGCTAAAGCCAAGTCGTTCATAAAATTGAATAAGTTTGCCTAAAGGTATTGAGTTTGGTTTGTGAATGGTCTTGAATGGTTTTGGGTTGAGGCAAAGCCATGTGGCATCAGACTTTTTGGCTTCTTCGATAACGGCTAGCATTAATTGTTCGGCTTGTTTGATATTACCGCCACTGGTTCTTTTGTAGTCATACAGATATAGTTCATGTCCAGATGTGCCTTGAATTCTTTTTATAGCAATACAAGCTGTATGTTTTCTTTTGTGCTTATCGGTTTTCTCAAAAGTAGCTGTATAGGCTTCCCCAATAATTTGAGGGATAACTATATCAATGTGGGCCGAATTTTCTTCTACTTTTTTTTGAATACTTTTAGAAAGATTTTTAGGAGCTTCTGAATGTATTTCAGGTGATATTGTGGGGAAATATTTCTCCATTTTAATTTTTTAACCACTCAGGAATTCCAGATTTTTTTGGGGAATATGTACTTTTTGTTTTTTTTCTTTCTTGATTTTTAACCTTTTCGTCTCGTCCGTCGTCTCCTATTTTTCCTGTTTTTTCATGGGGCTGAAGTGGGGCGGAAAAAGGAATGGATTTTGGAGGTTTAGGTTTGTGAGAAGTTGCTTTGTTTTTTAGATGTAGATCAAGGTGAGTGGTATGAATCTTGTTATTACGAGAGATGTTTTTGGTTTTTATGGCTAAGTCTGGATCAAGGTGGTAGCGTTCTTTCTGAAACTGTTTGAGTGTTTCGAGTAAAGGACCTTCAATATCAGCAATCATTTTATTCTGAATGGTAACGTCTATACCACTGTCAACGATTTTGCCTTTGAACTTTTTATTAAGTTGAGTGAGATCTATACTAGGATCGCTAGTTCGTATCTGGATATTGACGTTGCTTCCATCTTCAAATAATAACGCATATATATCTGATTCACGGGTAAATCGCAAAAGATTGTCGCTAATGTCATCAATATCATCGGGACTTGTTCCCGTAAGCTCAAAATCAGGTGTTTGTAGACTTGACCATGCAAACTTATGGTTTTCGTCTTGTTGAAGATTTCCTAAAATTCTGCCCCAAATTTTAAGGGTGGCAAGCGGTTTTTTCTTAAATAAATTTTCGATAATATCCGATTGATGGGCTCCTCTGTGTTGTAGTTTTGAAGCAGCTTTTAGTGATTTTGGGGTGGTGTTTCTTTCCAGAAAACTACTCGTAGTCGCAATAATGCCTGTCAACAAAATAGTTGCCATCGTTTCATCGATATACTCACTAAACTCACTATCATCGAGTAAATTAAAAATAATTTCAGCACTTGAGGAATCTTGAGGGGAAAGGAGGACGACTCGTCCAAATCCATCGTGTGATGGGTTTGATGAAATACTGATAATAGGGGTGTTTGTAAACAGAGCGACCTGTTCTTCAAAAACTTTACCGAGTGCTTCTAGATTTGGGGTGTCAACGACAATAATCAAGTCGAAATTTGCAACTTTTGAGTGGATGCTTATCTGGTTGATATCTATTTTTTCTTTAATTTTAGGGGTAATAGTTATTTGTTGATTATCCTTTGATGGAGTGATTTTACTTGCGGATTGATTGAGGTTTATCACGATTTCATTACTACCAGGGATGCTTTCTTGAATTAGTTCATATCCAGGAAGAAATTTCAATTTTTTATTCTTATTTAGAGGGGCAACTACTTGGCAATTTTTTTTCAATCTGTTAGCGAGTACGTTTAGTGCTAAAAGGCTTGTTATTCCATCATTTGATGGTTCTTGTTTAGTTATACATAGTATGTTCTTCGCTTTTTTTATGAGATCTATGGCGGATTGAGTGTTCATTATGGACTTATTTAGTTTACGATTAGATATTATTGTAAGACTATTGACAAAATATGTCAATATTTTTTAATACTTTATTTAAAAGTAAAATCTTGCCTAACGAGGTAGTATAAAACGAGAACTCTTATAATAATTTGACAAAGCTTTGGATGACACTAAAATCGGCGAGCGTTTATATTTTTTTATAGTTTATTTACCATAGCAGGTCATTTCAAAGGCGGTCGAAAAAAACGTTTTCAGAGACGTTACAGTGGTCCAAGAGTTTGGATTAATGGGCAAATTCGAGCTAAAGAGGTGCGTGTTGTAGATGAACAGGGAGAGTTACTAGGTGTCTTGCCATTAGCAGATGCCCTAAAAGAAGCGAAAGAGAGAGAACTTGATCTTGTTGAGATTTCTCCCAAGGCAAAACCTCCTGTCTGTAAAATTATTGATTATGGTAAATATCAGTATGAACAGAAGAAAAAAGAACGAGTTCAGCGAAATGCTTCAAAGGGGCATGAGATGAAGGGGATTCGACTTAGTTTCCGTATTGGTCCAGGTGATCTGGAGCGACAACAGAAAAAGGCTAAAGAGTTTCTTGAAACGGGACATCCGATTAGAATCCAGTTGATTATGAAAGGGCGGGAGAGAGCCCATAAGAACTTGGCTTTTGACAAGATGAAGGAGTTTATCAAATCAATGGAAGCGTTTGGAACGGTGGATCAAACCCCAAAACTTGGAGGCTTTCAGATTGTGGCAATTATGAAACCCGTTGGTGGAAAAAAATAACTAAATTAAAATATTAAAACTTAGAACGTTAAAATATCATGAAGCAAAAAACTCATAAGGGAACGGTAAAGAGAGTAAAACGAACAGGATCTGGAAAACTCATGTTTCAAAAGTCTTGTAAGCGTCATCTGCTTTCTTCAAAAAGTAAACGGCAGAAAAAAGCCGCTACAGGAGGGGTTTTAGCACCTGCTGGACATCTAAAACGATTAGCTCGTTTGCTTAATATTTCTAAATAAAAATTAAATCTGCCAATGGCAGTCAATGGCTAACGGCAGATTGCTAATAGCTTTTCATTAAAACTTAATCTCAAGAACTATGGTACGAATTAAAGGTGGTGTCGCTTCACGAAATCGACATAAAAAAATACGAAAAGCCACAAAAGGGTATAAAGGAAAACGTCATACAACGTTTAAGAATGCAATGCAGGCTTATATGAAAGCTGGTAAAAATGCTTATGTTGGAAGAAAACAGAAAAAACGAGATTTTCGAAGGTTGTGGATTGCACGGATTTCTGCGGCTTTACGAGCAGATGGAAACCGCTATTCTGAAATAAAAAATAAATGGCTTCACGCTCGAATGGAAATTGATCGAAAGAACCTTTCTGAACTAGCGGTAAACTATCCAGATGTTTTTAAGCAGGTTGTTGATCTTGCTAAGAAAACAAAGACCGCTTAGAAGATCTTGTTTAAAAAAAGACATTATAAAAAAGCCATCAGCGATGATGGTTTTTTAACATTTTATTTTTTTATTTTTTTGTTAGAATATGCTTGATTTTTAATTTTTACTCATGCAATTGTTTAGACGTTTTCTTGAAGATGTGGAAAAAATAAAAAAAGGAGAGGCTCGTACTTTTGATAGTTCTCTGCTAACACTTGGTTCAAAAAATGATTGGCAGTCTGTTGTTCGTCTCCTCGAATCAAAAGGATTTGTTGTAGCGGCTGTAACCAAAAATTTTCCGACAGGTGTTTATTGTGCGGAGGGAATAACGGATAAAGGCACGTTAATTGGTTGGAAATTAGACATGGAAAAACCTGAAAGCCTTTTGGTTACTAATTTGGGCTGGCCTTTTTGTTCACAGAGACCAGAAGCCCCCCGAATTAATGAAGGAGGATTAAAATTTGTACCACATCACGTGATGGGTGTTTTTCTTGGTACAAATGGTGACTGGGGGAAACCGCTTTATTTACCATCAGGAAGGCTTTCTGTTTTTGTTGCTGATACGGCTGGTATTCAGTATGGACAAAGTGGATTTGAAGGATGCATGACTATGCGGGATAAGGATGGTCATATTTGGTCATACCGACTGGATCAAAATGCACAACGGTTTACTAAAACGATTGCCTCATTAGATCTTCCCGAACTGCCAACCGCCTTATCAGAAAAAATGATGCGGTCGGTTGTCGCTTATAATAAGGACTATATTCCCTCGAATGAAGAAGGAAAACTTTACATTCGACCGTCTGTTGCAGGACTAAGTGGTGGGTTAGGCTTAATTGTTCCAGAATATTATATAGTGACAGTTGAGATCGCGGCCTTTGGAAATTATTTACCAGACTCTATCAAGGTTGAAGGGCTTAAATACATTCATCGTCCACCATCAGGAGCCAATAAAATTGCGCCAAATTATGGAGCAAGTTTTAAAATAAAACATGGGGTAAAAGATCGAGAGTATAATGATTATTTGTCTTTTGATGAATCGGGAAATGCAGAGGAGGTTTCAACGTGTGCGATTGCGTTTATTGATCAAGAAGGAAATTACATTTTCCCTCCAGTTCAGGGTGAAATTGACGACAAAGAACGGCATATTCTTCCCTCTATTACGAGAAAATCAACCATTGAAATCTTAGAAAAAAATGGAGAAACGGTCGTTGTTAGAGATATTCACTTTGATGAAATCTCGAAAATGAAGGGGGCGTTTACAATGGGAAATGCGGTTGGTATACTGCATGTTTCCGATATTTGTCTTAAAGCTTCAAAAGAGGATAAAGGGGTTGTTATTGACTTCAATACAGAGGTAATTCGGCATAAGATTTTTGCTCTTCGTGATAAAATCTATACCGCTCGAGTTGGTCAGTTATCAGGATTTGAAGACTGGGCGGTGAAGGTTTAGGGAATTTTATTCTATATACAGAGGGTATTTTAAATTTTATTTTAGTATTTTTTTTGCTTATGAGTGAATCTTAAAAGAAATACTTAAGAACGTTATGAATAAATGGAATAGATAAAAAAACACCAACCATTTTTCCCATGAAACAGAGGGGTGGTTGGTGTTTTCCGTTTTAGGAATTTTTGTAAAAAAATTCCAATGGGTTTTGTGTGTGGTGCGACAACATCACTCACAAAGCTCACTGGCACTTCCAGAATCTCGTTTTTACGAGCGGATTCCGCGCTCTTTTTGTGTGTTTTTATTTTTTCTGATTTTTATTTTTAGTACTTTATTGATTAGACACATGATTTAGATTTAAATCACATGAACAAAGAATAAAGTGGTTTCCTAAGACTTCCCGTCGGGAAATTTTTGGATGGGTTTTTTGTCGCTCATCAAAGAATTTGAGGAGAGGAAGGCCAGGAGAAAACTCGGTTCGTTTACCAATTCTCGTATTGGCTAAAATGTGCCCGAGTGGATTTATAGAACCGAGATTTCTCCCTGCAAATAGATTTAACCTTTTGCAAAATCTCTCCTGTTCGATCTGTCAAACAACAGATCATTATATCACAAAACTAGAAAGATGAAAAGTGTTTTCTTTTAAATTTTTATAGCTATGATTAAGTTATGAAAAAAATATATATCGGTTCTGATCACGGAGGCTTTGAGCTAAAGGAAACAATGAAAGATTATCTAGCTGAAAATTATAAAAATTATAAGGTTGTCGATTGTGGACCAGATAGTGATGAAAGTGTTGATTATCCTGTTTTTGGAAAGAAAGTGGCGAGGTCTGTGGTAGAGGATGCCGGTAGTCTTGGTATTGTTATTTGTGGTTCTGGGATTGGAATTTCTATGGCGGCAAATAAGGTAAAAGGGGCTCGTGCAGCTCTTTGTAATTCAAAAGAATTGGCGAGGCTTGCACGACAACATAATGGAGCTAATATTCTGGCAATGGGGGAGAGAACGATGTTTATTGATGATCCAGAAGTGATTGTTTCAACATTTCTCAACACAGATATTGATAGAGCCGAAAGACATGAAAGAAGGCGAAGTCTACTGGATGAAATGTGTTAAATTATTCCCAATAATTTCCCGACAAAGGCAATGTAGATAACTATTAATGCATACCCTTCCCACTTTGGTATTTTGTTGTCAGTGGTTGTAAAAATGAAGGCTAGTCCAGAAGCGATAAAGAAAGGGATTCCAATACGCATAGCCCCTTCTGAAACAGTAAGGGTTCCAAAGAAAGAGGGAATCCCCGCAACTGCTAAAGCATTAAAAGTATTAGAGCCAAAAATATTTCCAAGGGCGATTGAGTGCTTTCCTTTTATGGCAGATCGAACGGAAACTATGATTTCGGGAAGACTCGTCCCAATGGCAACGACCAACATGGTAATGAGTGTCGTATCAATGCCAGGAATTTTAGCGGAAATGGCTAGTACATTTGAAACAGTGTACTTAGCGGAAAGATAAACACCAAAGGCACCAAGAGCGGCTAATCCAAATTCCTTGATCCCAATTTTTGTAACTTTTTTGTCATCAACTACTGATTTTTCTACGGGTTCATCATTGATAGTGTAAGCAATGAAAATTACTAAAAGAAAAAGACTAATAATACCTTCCTTCCAGGTAAAATCACCATCTATAATAAAGAGAAGAAATAAGGCACTGGAAATAAAGAAGAAAGGCAGGTCAACATCGATGAGTTCCTCTTTTACCTTAAGCGTTCCAACAGCCATAGCAGCCAAGCCTCCAACCAGTAAGGTATTGGCAATATTTGATCCAATAATATTGTCGATTGGAAATTTTAGTTGTTCTGGATCATGACTAATAACCGAAACAAGTGAGGTTGCTAACTCGGGTAAAGAACTACCGATAGAGACGATTGTTGCTCCTACAATGAAGCTTGAGAGTCCAAAGTAAAGTCCAATGCGTTCGCTTGCATCAGTGAAGATATCAGCGGATTTTATGATCCCAATGAGAGAAAGGATGAGCCAAAAGATTGAGAAAAGGAGATCAAGTTCCATTTTTTGTTATTTAAATTTGTGATTTTAACTATACGATTTACGATTTAAATATCTAGTTTTAATTTCATGTCTCTTAAAAATACGCACGGAATACTTCTCCAAAAGACCTTTATGGCGAATGATGATGGGGTTTTAGATTTTTTTACGTCGGACTTTGGGAAAATTACCTGTTTTGTTCCAAAATTAGCGAGATCAAAAAAAAAAGCAGCAGAGTTAGATTTTTTTCGTTTGCTAGAATTGAGTATTTTTCAGGGTCGAAATTCCAAGAGATTGCAGTCGGTTTCGACCGAATCGGTGTTTCACGGATTTGAGAAAAGCTACAAAGCCTCGATACAAGGATTTGAGTGGTTGATGATTTTAGGAAAGGTACTACCAGAAGAGAAAGTTGATTATGATTTTTTTGCCCTTTGGGTAAATATACTAGGACATTATCATCCCCAAATTATATATTTTGAGGCCTTTGTGTTGATGAAAATTTTTTCCTTTATGGGGATATCACCTCGTTTTGACTTGGTTCGTGGAGATATTGTTTTTAACCTTAGACAAGGTCATTTTTTTCAGACGAAAGATATAAATGGTGGTGAACTTTCTGATTATGAAATAATGATTGATAATCAATCTCGACAGGTTTTAGAGTTTTTACGACGGTCAAATTTTGAGACGTTTATGGAAAAGCAAAAGAATCTACCCGTTGACTCATCTGAGTTGGTGCAGTCAGTTTTGGAAAAGATGAAACAGTTTCATTTGTGAGATTGGTTTTGGCGTGTTAGATTAGATTATGAATAAATACCTTTAAATTCTATTTTTTAAATTATGCGTTTTGATATTTTGACCCTTTTCCCAGAAGCCTTTGAGAGCTTTATTACGACTTCTATTATAGGACGAGCCATTGAATCGGGTATTATTGAAATTGTGTTGCATGATATTCGAGATTTTTCAAAAAATAAACATCGAAAAGTGGATGATGTGCCTTACGGTGGTGGAGCTGGAATGGTCATGACTCCGCAGCCATTATTTGATAGCATAGCATATGTGAAAGAATTAAGAGAAGATGAAGCTCCTGTGATTTTCTTTACTCCATCGAACAATATTTTTGATCAGAAAATGGCGGAAAAATTTTCAGAAGGAAAGTTTAAAGTTTTAAGTTCTAAGTGCAAAGGTGATGAACAGCAAATGGCTTCAAATATAAATCGCTATATTCTTCTGTGTGGACATTATGAAGGAATTGATCAGCGAGTAAGGGATGAATTAGTCGATATTGAAATTTCAATGGGAAGTTTTATCCTGACAGGAGGGGAGTTACCAGCTCAAATTTTTATTGATGCGGTTGCACGGCTTTTACCTGGAGTTATTGGAAAATCTGAAAGTCATGAGGAAGAAAGTTTTTCTTCCAAGTTAGGACGAAAAACGATTGAGTATCCACACTATACTCGTCCAGAAGATTTTCGTGGTTTGCTTGTCCCAGACGTTTTACGTTCTGGACACCATGCTAAAATTGAGGAGTGGAGGCGATCAATGAGTAAAGAAAAAATCTAAGACCTATAAAAAAGAAAGAGGTTGTAATAACTAGAATATCAGAGCTTCTAGAATTTCCAGCTAAAGTATCTCTTTACGAAGCCTACAAAACGGCTTCAATTACTAAAAGTCGTATAAAGAAAGTCTTTCCAACGATAACTATTTTAACTCAGTTTGATCCCTATTAAAGGAAGACTGTAGCCTGGATATATATTTTTTTAGGGTTGTTATGAATGAAGTGAATTATTTTCCTAAAAATATTGAGATTTCACCTGTTTTCTGCTATAATAAAAAGAAATACATATAAAAAAAATACATGGAATCAGAAAAGTTTATACCAATTTCAAGTCTTTCCGCGATATTTTTTCGTTTTTTTGCTGGAATCTGGGCAGGAACTTCAGGGGCTATTATTATGGGAATTGTTTTATTTTTGACCTGGTCTATTGTGGGAGATACGCTTTTACCAAATCATGAAGTGATAAGTGAATTTGATAGAATCAATCAAGATAACACGACTCATCCTATGTTTTTAGCGATTGTGTTGATGTCGGTTTTTCTTTCAAGCCTTGTATCAAATCTTGTTTTTTGTCTCATAAATTCAGTTTTGTCAGAACGGTATCCCTACCGTTCCACGATGTTGACACAAGCCTTTCTTGGGAACATAGCTATTTTAGTACTTTTTATTCCTGTATATCTAATAGTTTCTGGGGAACATGGTCCGGTTGGAGTTGGTGTTGTGGCGATTGCACACGCTGTATTAGCAGGGCTATTTACCTTTTTTACCTCAGAGATATTAAGTACTTCAGAGTATATTTTTATTAGTCTTTATGGAGCTGTTTTGGGTTTGGTTTTTTTGCTATTCGCCGGATCACTGTTAGTGGAGGTTAATCCAACAGTTTTAAGTTTTTTGGCACTACCAATGCTTTTAGGCTTTTTAAATGCTGGAAATGCCATTGTTGAAATATTTTATTTTTGGTTTAAAAAAGTTTATGGTATTAGTTTCTTAGAAACGGATAAGCGATTTGGATCTGATTACGGAAGAAAAGAGTATTATGATGACTTAGAGGATATCTAAAAAAAACAGACGTTTACATAACCTCTGTTTTTTAGTATCACGATAAATTTCTTTGTTTTTTATTGAGTGTCTTTTGGCTTAGTTGTTGTTGCGGTTGTTTGTTCCTTTTGTTTGATACAGTTAAGATTAATAAGTGGAATACTAATAGCCTTTCCATCTTCATCGGTTCCTACATTGAGAGGAAATGGTTGACAAGATTTATTCGCTGCGGCTGTTGCGATATCGCTAAAAGCTTTTACATATCCTTGTTGAGCACCGTCCTGCAAACCTTTTTGATAGGTTAGCATGATTCCACCATACCAAAGACTTCGTCCGATGAAAAATATTGAGAAAATAACCCAGGCAATAGTAATAATTTTTAGTACGGGAATGTCTTTTTTGTGAGAGAATTTCATTTTTTTTTAGGAGGTTAATTTTAAAAGCTGTGCCGAGTTTATACCAAATTTATAGCTAAATCAAACGATTGAACTTGCCAATATATAAGTGAAGTTTTTTATAAAACTTTACCTTTGGTTAAATAATTTCTATCATGGAGAAAAATTATTTAAAAATATAAAAACTATGAAAAAATTTAGCTCGATTTTACTAGGATTATTTTTTCTTTTTTTTACTTCGTCTATACAGGCCTTTACCGATGATAGCCTTATTCCGGAGTGGGCAACCGAAGCGGTTGAGGTGCTTGTTGATGAGGGGATTATTAATGGTAATGCAGATGGTTCATTTGCACCATTAGAAAGCGTTAATCGGGCAGAGTTTTGTAAAATAATAGTATTGGCAACCGACACGCCTCTTGTATCAGCGGAGACGTCTAGTTTTCCAGATGTACCTAGTGATGCTTGGTTTTTTGGGTATGTTGAAACGGCCAAATCAAAAGGATGGATTGACGGTTATCCTGACGGAAATTTTGATCCATCAGGAGCAATTAATCGAGCCGAAATTGCAAAAATTATTGTTCGAGCTTTTGGGTTTGATGTGCAAGATCCTTATCCTACTGATCAGTGGTATATGCCTTATTTACGTTCATTAAATAATAAAAACTTATTACCGCATGGGGAAGACTTTTTAACGATGGATGCGGCGGTGAATGCCTCTCGTGCTGAAGTAGTGGAACAGATTTATCGAGTAATGCTTCAGGCAGAGTTAGTTGTGCCGAAAAAAACAGATAAAAAGGAGGACGAGATTCAACCGTCTACAACGTATATATCACCTGTTTTAGCACCTTTGGAATCAGTTCTTTCGGCTAATAGTGGTAACTTGAAAATTAAACGGAAAAAAGGAATCAATCAGAAAATATACGTTTATAGCAATGAAAAAGATGTGGATGCCCTACATCTTCTTTTGTCAGCAGAAAAAGGGCCGGTTAGGGTTTCGGAATTTCAGTTTCGAATTATTGGAAGTGGGAAGTTTTCAGATTTTTCACAAGCTTGGCTAGAAATTGATGGTAAATCGTTTTCTTCTCGGGTTCTTATTGGAGAGGAACTAGTTCGTATTCCTTTGAGACAAGATTTAACTATTCCGTCAAAAAGCACTCGTGAATTGGTTTTGAAGGTTGACCTTTCGGGAAAGGGAAAAAAGGGAACTTCATCGCGATTTGTACTCTATCTACCACAATGGATTGCTGCTGATACAGCTACAAAAGTGGGATTCTTTCCTTTTGGAGGAGAGGATTTAGAGATAAAAAATTAGGAAGAATGTCGAGAACGGAGCTTTAAAAGGAAATTGTATTTTTATCTCTTTTCTTTGACTTCACGATTTACTTTTCCAATCTGTGTGGTGAGTATCATCATGATAGAACCTAGACTGAAAATAATCATAAAAATCCAATTTGGTGGTTCATGGTAATCACGAAGTATCCAGAAAAGAGTAAAGAAGAGAAAGAGCGTAGCCGTATAAAAAAGTTCGGCCATAAATCGTGCCATATGTGCTCGTTCAAAGGTGTCCTTTGCGTGTAACCATTTGTAATACTCAACGTTATAAGGGACTTTGACGGTTTGACTATTGATTCGGTCAAGGGCATCAATTGCTGATAAAACAAGAGGATCAAGCCAGACAGCTCGTAAAAAATTTAAGATCGTACTTCGATAAACGCCTTTTTTAAGGATCTTTATTTTATTTTTACTGTTATCGAGTTTCTTTCCGACGAAAAAGGCAACAATCATGGCGGCACCAGAAGCCATACCAATGACCAGTCCTGTTGACATGAGGCTTCCTAGTGTGACAATGAGAAAGAGTGGCCAAAGAATCCAAAGAATAGAATCGAAAAATATTCGTCCAA
>CAYXXA010000024.1:0-17451 GCA_964468965.1 uncultured Candidatus Peribacteria bacterium | reverse complement strand
GTCTTGGGAAAAGAAAACACCCATAAGCGTCACCTGCTTGTGGGTGTTTTTGTGTTAGTGAAAGCTCTTTTAACAGTTAGAAATACGGTATATTAGAATTTAATTTTATGGTTTCCCTAAATAAATTTTGAACTGATAATGGATAACTGATAACTTGTGTGTAATGATAATCAAACTTAAATCTTATTTATTTCGTGGAGGAGCCTTACTTGGAATTTCAGCTATTGCTTCGAAATTATTGGGGTTTTTACGAGACCGTCTTTTGGTTGAGAACTTTGATCCGGCTCAGGTAGATTTGGTATTTATTGCATTTCGGATTCCAGATTTTTTCTTTTATCTTTTTGTCGGAGCAACGCTTTCAGTTATTCTTATTCCTCGACTTTCGGAGCTTGATAAAACGGAAAAAACAGAGTATATTTCCAGCTTTTTTTGGTTGATTTTTTTCTTTTTTGGAATGCTTTGTATGGCGGGTTTTTGGGGAGCGTTTTATCTCGTTCAGCTTTTGGCTCCAACCCTTGATGTTTCTCTTCAAACACAAATTGCAAATATATCGCAATATCTTTTTATTTCCGTTTTCATATTGAGCTTGTCGGGTATTTTTGGAGCTACATTACAGGCAAAACAAAAGTTCGTTTCGCTTGCCTTAGCACCACTTTTTTACATGGGAAGTATTGTCTTTGGAATTTATATCTTCTCGGATCAGTTTGGACTTAATGTTATTGGGTACTCTGCCTTATTTGGAGCGATTATCCATCTTTTTGCAAATATGTTGCATTTTTATTTTTCTGGAGAAAAAATAAAATTTCACTGGAAAAAACCACGACAGGTTTGGAAAAAATTTCAACAAGATTTTTGGCGACGAGTTTTCAATAATGCGGCGTTTCAGATAAACCAAACGGTTGATGTTTGGGTTGCAAGTTTTTTGATGACGGGAGCGGTAACAGCTTTCTCAATTGGGACAAACTTTGGACATGTTTTGTTGTCCATTGTTGGTATGTCTATTGCCAATTCGGCCTTTCCTAAACTCTCGAAAGCCAAAAACAACAAGGACAAACAGACAAAAATTCTAAACCATTCCATAAAGTGGATATTGCTTTGGACGATTCCTTTTGCCCTTATTGGAGCGGTTGGGGCAGATTTTTTACTAGCCTTTTTATTTGGACTTTCTGGTCCAGTCCTAGAAATGGGGCGTACAGTTTTCTTTTGGACCGTTATTTCGCTTCCTTTTGCGTGCTTGATTCCGATTTTTTCTCGAGTGTTTTTAGCCAATGATGATACGACAACGCCATTATATATCAATCTCTTTTCGCTAACGGTCGCCACAAGTTTGGCCGCAATTTTAGCTCTCAAGATTTTACCAACAGATAAGGCTATCTTAGGATTGGCGTATGGAAACTTTACGGCTAATGTGTTAGGGGCAACATTATTTTACTACTTTTTGAAAACGAAAAAATGGAAACAAGATTCACGATAAAGAGTTCAGATGCAGGGAAACGAATTGATTCGATTAGTCATGAGAAAATTCCTGAAATTTCAAAATCTCGGTGGATGAAATATGGGAAATTTAAATTGGTAGGGGATGGCAAAAAATTACCAAAGACAAAAGTCAAAATTGATCAGGAATGGATAGTTTCCTGTCCGAAAGATACTACTATTTCACCAGATATTTTACCATGGGATTTTCCTCTGAAAATATTGGCTGATTCTAAGACATGGGTGGCGGTTGAAAAACCGATTGGAATTTCCGTGCATCCATCGCCTTCAGATACTGGGCAGGAAACGATTGTTAATGCATTGGTACATCAGTTTGAAAATAATTTGAGTGAAAATTTTGATGTCATAGAGGGAAAACAAATTCCTCGTCCTGGTTTAGTACACCGTTTGGATAAGACGACTTCGGGGCTTTTGCTTGTTGCCAAAACAAATAAAACACATCGATATTTACAGGAAAACTGGAATAAGTGCGAAAAATTTTACTACGCGATTGTGGAAGGGAAAACTCCCGCAAAGGGTCGAATTAAGGGGGCTATTTTTCGCGACCCACGAGACCGAAAAAAAATGTCAGTTTCCAATGACGAACGAGCAAAATCAGCGACGACTCTTTTTGAAACGCTTGATTATCAATCGGGGTTGTCAATGTTGAAAGTACAAATATTGACGGGGAGAACACACCAGATTCGAGTGCATTTAAGTTCGAGTGGTTTTCCGATTTTAGGTGATGTTTTATATGGAGGGACGCCAGCGGAGCGAATATTTTTACACGCTCATTCTTTATCTTTTCCTGATCCAGATGATAGTGGGTCAATAAAAAAAATTGTTTCAGAAGTGCCTGATATTTTTGAAACAGCGAGGTTGTGTAGTTAGTAAAAATTGGATCTAATTTCCGGTTGATCGTGACTCGACGATGAGCTGAAAGTAGTTAGAAGCGTGAAGTAATTTTGAATATGGTGGAGAATTTCGTCTGAAATGTTTTCATAATATATGAGATTCTGGACAAGTCAGAGTGACGGTTTATTCTTAGTTTTAGAAATGAAGCATGATATCGAACAAAAGTACCGGAAAAAAGCACAACGATGGGCACATTTTCTTGTCTGGATGCCAGGGGTTTCGGCTATATTTTTATCAGGGAGCTTAGCCCAGGGAAAGGCTACGGAAAGTTCGGATATTGACTTTTTTATCGTCGCGGAATCGGGGCAAATATTTACGGCTCGTTTTTTTGTAGCGACTTTTTTGAAACTGTTTCGTCAACTCGCGCATAATCAGAAAAATCATGCGGGAAAAATCTGTCCTAATCATTTTGTTACCGATGATTATTTAGAAATTAAAGAACAAGATGAATATGCGGCTCGACTCTTTTCTCATAACGAATTTTTAGCAGGAGAGATTAGTATTTGGGAAGAATTTATTTCGGTAAACAAAGACTGGATAAAATCGTTCGGATTTTCGTTTGTAAACAGTTTTCCCACTTGTAATCTAAAAAAAATTGAACCACAGATAAAAACTAATTGGGTACTTCAAAAACTAGAAAACTGGTGTAAAAATTACCAACTAAAACGGTTTGCAAAAAAGAAGCAGGCATTGTGTAAAAATGCAAAAGTGTGGTTTACCGATACGGAGATTCGATTACATCCAAACCCTAAAAATAAAGTGCGTTAGCATTTGTTTGAGCTTTTAAATTTTTCCTTTATATTACTTTCATGAAACTTCCAGTAATGACTTTAAAGGCGAGTGACGGAAAGATGTATAAGCTTTCTGAACTCACGAGTAAATCGAAACTTCTGCTCTACTTTTATCCCAAAGATAATACCCCTGGTTGTACCAACGAGGCGAAAGATTTCACACGACTGAAAGACCGATTTGCTGAACAGGATATTGAAATTGTAGGCGTCTCACCTGATTCGGTCGAAAGTCACCAACGATTTATTGAAAAACAAGATTTAAGTATTCTCCTGCTTAGTGATCCTGAAAAAGAGCTCGCAACTGCGATGGGAGCGTATGGAGAAAAGAAAAACTATGGAAAAACTTATATGGGAATCATTCGATCGACTTTTTTGATCGACACGAAAACTGGAAAAGTGCTAGAATCATGGCGAAATGTTCGGGCCAAAGGGCATGGGGATCGGATTTGTAAACTTGTTTGTGATAATTAGCATTTAATTAAAATATGAAGAAAATATTCATCGGCATCGCTACCGTTATTATCATTCTAGCTTTGGTAGGAATCTATAAGTTTAGCTACTTAGCGAATCAATCAGGTTATGGCATAGACGGTAATCAGATGTCCCTTGATAATGTACCTCAATCGGAAAACTGTGCAGCTGACGGTAAAGGATGTAAGCAGTTTAATCCAAATAAGAAAACAGAAAAAAAGGTCGTACAAAACTTAAAATCTGTAAATCCTGAAACATTTAAAGCTTTGGCGGAAACTGGGGAATATACCATTATTGATCTCAGAACGCCAGAAGAACTTTTACCTAAAAATGGTGGAAAGATTTTCCCCGAAGCTATAAATATAGATTTTTATGAACCAGCATTTGTACAAAATCTTTTGAAGTTAGATCGAGATGAAAAATATCTTATCTATTGTCGAAGTGGTAATCGATCAGGGAAAACTTTGGATTTGATGAAAAAAACAGGATTTAAAAACGTGGTGGAACTAGCCGGTGGGAAAAAGGCTTGGGATCAGGTTTATGGAGATATAAAAAAAACACCGAAACAACCAGAATCAGTAGTTTGTACGATGGATGTTAAAATTTGTCCTGATGGAAGTGCTGTTGGGCGAAGTGGTCCTAATTGTGAATTTGCAGCGTGTCCGAATGCAGAAAACCCAGAGATGAAAATAGAAAATTTTGATAACAATATTACAGAAGGAAATTTAGGAACAATCTCACTTGAAGAAGTAGCTCAACATAATTCAAAATCTGATTGTTGGGGAGTAATCGGTGGGAAAGTGTACGATGTGACTGCTTTTTTTGGAAAACATCCTGGAGGGGATGCTAATTTATATCGTATTTGTGGTATTGACGCGACCAATGCTTTTCGGGGAAAACATGGAGAAGATACAAAGCCCAATACCAAGCTTCAAGCTTTCTATATCGGTGATTTACAATAATGAAAAGAATATCTGCTTTATTTTTACTTTTAACGAAATCAACACTATTGGTGTTGATGAGTTCGATGTCACTTTGGGGTGTGCATGCTATGGACATGTCAATGCCCAATTGTCCAAAAATGATGAAGGACGGCATGTTCTGTCAAGTGTGTGAATTGGCAAAAGAAAAATGGTCAGAACCGTTTGTCTACCAATCAGAAAAAAAGGAAATAAAAACTGTTGGTTTTGTGCCCGTAGATACCGATTTTTTCAATAAGCCCTTAGCCATTTTTTCGAATACTAAGATCATAAAAATAACCCCTCGATGGGAGTATAGATCCAGTTATTTAGCCGCTAAAAAGCAAATCGTACTCATCGTTTAGAATGTTTAGTGATTGATAATTTTTATATTTACTAAACTATTTAAAAACATGAAAAATTTTATTATTGGCGTACTTTCGGTACTACTGATCGTGGCACTTGTGGGACTTTACCGAACCAATGCCCTTGAACATCTGTACCAATCAGATACCGGTTCTTTTAACGAACATATGGAAATGATGATGAACGGAAATCATCAACATAAGAGCATGGGAAACCATAGCGGACAGTCCTGTGGTGGCACTAATGGAGGTGGCTGTATGATGGGCGGGGGAGCTCAAATGGAAGGCAAAATGAATATGATGGCTAATATGCCCTGCCACCAAATGGGAGGACAATGGATGGGCAACTGTGAGAAAGACGAGAGCGGAAATATTATCCCACCAACGGCAGGAGAAAACCAAATGAAAGGGATGAATGGATCTATGAAAGGAGCCCAAGGGGAAACATTTTCTGAAAGTACCGAAGCATTACCCGACATAGTCCCAACGGAACTGGTCAAACTCAAAGATGGCGATACCTTCGAAATGACCGCCGAAATGGTAAAACAAGAAGTGGGAAACCGAATTGTAAAACGACTGGCGTATAACCGAATGATCCCTGGACCTATTATCGAAGTGGAAAAAAATGCCGAAATAACCATCAAGTTTAAAAATGCTTTGAACTTACCGACAACACTTCATTCTCATGGTATTCGAATAGATGAACAATTTGATGGACTGCCGATTTCTATGGGGGGAACACAGAAGGAAATGCAACCGGGCGAAACATTTGAATACAAAATAAAATTTCCAGATACAGGCGTGTTTTGGTATCACCCTCATGTGCGTGAAGACTACACACAAGAAATGGGACTCTATGGAAATTTTTCTGTTACAGAAGACGGATACTGGAACGAAGTCGATCGAGAAGCATTTTTAGTACTCGATGATTTTTCTGAAAACGATCCGTTCTATAAAGATTTAACGAACAAAACCTTGATGGGACGATTTGGAAATATTTTGCTGATAAATAATCAGGAAAACTTTCAGATGAACGCAAAGACAGGAGAAAAAATTCGTTTTTATGTTACCAATACAGCAAATACGAGGACATTTGATTTTGCTATTTTAAATTCTAAATTTGATCCCTGTGTCCTAGAAGGAGAGTGTGAAGTGATTGGTTGGCCAGAAAAGCTTAAAATAGTTGGAGGAGATATTGGACGAGTTGAAAAAGAATTTATGGCGAAAAATTTCATTATTGCTCCCGCGGAGCGGTATATTTTTGAATCGCAATTTAACGAAGCGGGAACTTATAATATTATGCATCGTCAGAAAAAAATCGGTGAAATAATCGTATCTGGTAAAAATGTAGGGGCGAAAAATCTTTCGCCCTTAAGAAAAAATCTTTCCGATTACGCTCTTATCCGTGATAATTTTCAAAAATTTCTGGATCAAAAAATCGACAAGAAACTCCGAATTTCTATTGGGATGAAGGGAATGGGGGAAATGCGAATGGGCATGGAACACAAAGACGGAAAAGGCAATCTGATGGGAGGTATGCCATCGGATATGGATAGAAAAGAAAAATCTTTAGGAGGAGAGCGACATATGGATGAGGAAGGTGGAATTGAATGGGAAGACGGCATGGCACAGATGAACAAGATGAGTAATAATAAAATGATGGAGTGGATGCTGATTGATGAAACCGATCCGAATAATCCAAAGAAGAATGTGGATATGAATGCGGATTGGACATTCAAAAAAGGCGATATGGTGAAAGTAGAAATCTACAATGATCCAAAATCGATGCACCCAATGCAACATCCGATTCATTTCCATGGACAACGATTTGTCGTGCTCACTCGTGATGGCAAACCAAATGATAATCTCCAATGGAAAGATACCGTTTTACTCAAAAATGGAGAAAAAATCGAAATTCTTCTTGAAATGAGTAACCCAGGGAAATGGATCGCTCACTGTCATATTGCCGAACACATGCATGCGGGAATGATGTTTAATTTTGAAGTGAAGGAATAAAAATTAAAAATTTCTGTAGGGGCTATCTGCTGGACGCCCCCTAAGGCACAGTAAAACTATTGGGATCAGAATTGATCAAGAAAAGCATTCTTAATAATAAAAATGAAAAAGTGGAATTTATCCCATGAACCTTTCTGTTTGGACTAACTAAAACAACTTATTGATAATATTTTAAACTAACTTTTAAAATGAAACACTTAACGAAAAAAGAACGAAAAAAAATCACCAAAGAAAAGAAACAGGCGATGAAAAATCAAAAAAAAGCATTAGCCAGTGTAGAGAATAAGCACTATCTAAGAACTTTATTTTGGTTGATTATCGTGCCCTCTTTTTTATTGGGACTATTTGGCTGGATTATTGTCCAGAATAATAAGACTAAAAGTACAAAACCAGTTCACTGGCACATGCCTATTAGTTATGAATTTTGTGGAAAACCTTTTACGCCTGTGGAAAAAAAGGAACATGGTTTAGTCCATGGTCATGATGATGGATTGGCTCATGTCGAAGGGAAAATAACAGATGATAAATCAATTACTCTTGGGGTCTTCATGGACACGATAGGCATGCCCTTTGATGCAGATAAAATTGGTGAATTTACGAATGGTGATACTTGTCCTAACTCTGATACGCCCGGGCAGGTACAAGTCTTTATTGACGGGAAATTAAATACGGAATTTCGAGACCATGTTTTTAATAATAAAGAAAAAATTAAAATAATTTTCAAATAATGTCTTATTCTTCTTTGCTTATCAGATTGAAAAACACAACCAATATTTTTTTATTGGTTAGATTTATTTTCTTTTTTATTGATCTCAATTATTGGATCACGAAGAATGCTACGGGGATTTTTTTAGTGGTAATTCTCTATCCATTTTTTGGACTCTTGCTCTCGCCCATGATTGCGGCGGTAGCAATGAGTTTTAGCTCCGTTTCAGTAATTGCCAATGCATTGAGGCTTAGATCTATTTCCTTAAAAATAAAAGTATGAAAAAATTTATTAAAAACTTTCGGCAGTATATTTACTCTTCGGAACTAAGAGTTTTCGATACCTTTGTTTCATTTCTTATCTTTATCGTTCTGATTTCATTTTTGGGGTTTATGATACTCAAAGTGATTGGAATTTTGAATGATACAATAAATTTAAATTTCAAACATATGATTCATGATGTGATCTATTTCATCGTGCTGGTAAAGGTTTATAAGATTCTGATTTCATATATACGCGTTCATCATATTAGCGTAAAGTACATATTGGAAATTTCTATTATCGCCCCGATGATCGAGGTTATTTTTATTGTTGATCAACGACCATGGTGGGTAACGGTTATTTTTATTATTTTTAGTTTCTTAAGTCTTAGTTTATATATGATTTTTTACGAAAAAATTCAGAAGATGAAGTAATTTTACTTTCAAGTTCCATAAACTTATTTACCATAAAAACAATGTCTGATTGCTGTGCCGGTTCCAAAAGCCAAAAGTATTTTTGGCAAAGAATAGATCTACTGCTCTGGGGATCTCTAATGATAGTTATGACTTTTTATCTGCAAGTTTTGTTTTTTCCAATGTGGAATACCGCATTTTCTACCTCTATTTTTGAACTCATGAATAAGATGTGGTGGGGGATCGGACTAGGGCTTGTTTTTGTTGGGTTTTTAGACAAAATCCCACGCAAATTTGTAACGGCAATTCTGGGGAAAGGCGGAACTCTTGGTGGGATTTTAAGGGCGACCGGAGCCGGTGTTTTACTTGATTTGTGCTCGCATGGGATTTTAATGGTCGGCATGAAACTCTATGAACGAGGCGCTTCAACAGGCCAAGTTATGGCTTTCTTGATCGCTAGCCCTTGGAATAGTTTTTCACTAACTTTAATTTTATGGGCGTTGATCGGCTTTGGGTGGATGATGGACTTTCTGGTTTTATCCATGGTCATTGCGGTGATTTCGGGTCTGATTTTTGAAAGGTTAGTCGATAAAAAAATACTTCCTCAAAATCCAAACAAGCCAGAAATCGTGGAAAATTTCCAATTTTGGGCTGAAGCCAAAAAACATTTTAAAAACCGAGATAGAAGTAACGATCTGCCGACGGTTATCACAAATTTTATTAAAAGTGGATTTATCGGTTCAAAGATGGTTCTTCGATGGACATTCTTTGGGGTGATCTTAGCGAGTGTGATTCGAGTGATTTTTTCACCAGAAAATTTTGAAAAATTATTTGGACCGAGCCTTTTGGGACTTGGGTTGACGATCATAGTGGCGACTATTATCGAAGTTTGTAGTGAAGGATCCACGCCGATTGCGGCCGATATTGTCACGAGAGGAAGTGCTCCAGGTAACGGATTTGCTTTCCTGATGACTGGGGTTTCTACTGATTATACGGAAATCGCTTCGCTCAAGGATACAACCAAGAGCTGGAAAATCGCTTTATTTCTGCCTTTGGTTACCCTGCCACAAGTTATTTTGGTCGCGTGGATAATGAATGCTTATGGATAAGTCCAATGGATAGGGTTAGATTTTAAGTTAAAAATATAATCTTTTACAAAAAAAGTTCAGAAGATGAAATAGTGAAACTTTGAAAATAGAGGGGCACTTCTTCTTAGAGACTTTCGCACTAGTCAAGTATCACCATGTTGTTATCAAAATTAACGGTTGTGCTTTGTTTTTTAATAGTTGGTTTGGTATAGGGGCGATCATATAAAATGCCTTCTGTGATGAGTTTTGCGGGCGCATCACAAAGGGTTTCCCCGTTCATTTTTACAATATACCGTCCATCTTCGCGAACTGTTCCGACAAGAGAGGCTCCTGCATTTTGAGCTACTTTTCCGAGATCCCAAGTTTTGTTAAAATGATCAAGAATGTAGGTGGTTAGGCTCGGATGACAAGCAAAACAAAATCGTTCTTGTGTTTCACTACAAGCGATGACATGTGGTGGATAGTCACCAATAGTATGTAATTCGTCAAGGTTGACCTCGGCTCCAAATCCCCCTCCTTCACAAATTTCAACCGTTGCACAAAGAACCCCACCAGCTCCAAGATCCTTGAAGGCAATTTTTTCATACTGATTATCAACTTTTAGTTTCTCAAATAAATCTGTTACAGAAGCAACTAAGTGTCGTTCTAAAAAAGGATTTGGTTCTTGTACAGCTGCTTTTTTACTATCTAAGTCATCGTCATCCTCAAAACTACCTGAGGCGAAACTCGCACCACCGAATCCCGAATTATCTGTCGGTTTTCCTACTAGAATTAACTCCCATTTTTCTTCAGCGGCACATTTAGGCGCATAAGAGTGAATCAGATCAGATTCTCGTAGTACACCAAAGGCCGTTACATTGACCAAACAATTTTCATCAAAGCCCATATCAAAGTAAGCATCTCCGCCTAAATTAGGAACACCAAGTGGATTTCCATAACCTTCTATTCCTTTCGTTATGCCTCGTGCAATATTTGACTGAAGTGTGGCGTTAGCATTCCCAAGTCGAAGTTGATCAAGCACGCCAACAGGCCTAGCTCCCATACAGAGGATATCTCGAACAATGCCACCGATTCCAGTTGCTGCCCCTTCGTAGGGAACAACTTGGCTTGGGTGGTTGTGGGATTCATGTCCAACAGCAATGCAGTACTTTTCCCCTTCATATGAAAAGACTTCGATAATACCCGCGTCTTCCGCAGGTCCGAGTACGACGTTTCTTCCTTTTGTTGGGAGTGACTTTAAAAAATTTCGGGAACTTTTGTAACTACAATGTTCAGAAAGTTGAATACCAAAGATAACACCTTCTGTTAGAGTTAAAGGTCTTCCTAATTGTGTTTGAATATTTTGAGCTTCTTCAAGCGTGAGGGAGATTTTATATTTTTTTAAATTTTCCAGGGCATCAGAAGCAAAAAAATCGAGTTTCATGGGATTGTATTGAAAGTAACAAAAACAGTATAGTCAGACTCAGTTTAGAAGGAAACTTATTTTTTAGAATTAGAGGTAAACAAGAAAGGTGATGTTTTGTTAGTACTTTACCTATTGATCTTGGGTGTAATGTTATTATTTCAAAAAACATAATATATTCTATTGACAGTGTTTATCTTTTTAATATATTCCGTTAGCTCTTTTGATATTATTCACACATGGCAACAACGAAAAAAACGGCAAAGAAAGAAGAAACAGCAGGTGTTCGAATCATTGTAAAATCATTTGATTATACGATTATCGACGAAGCAGCTAAGCTGATCGTAGATACAGCTGAGCGGAATGGTTCGCTTGTTTCTGGTCCAGTGCCATTGCCGACTAAAATCAAAAAATATACCGTAAACCGGTCAATGTTTGTTAATAAAGATGCGCGTGATCAGTATGAGATGCGAACGCATAAACGATTGATTGACATTAAAGAGCCAACGCCAAAGACTATTGAGTCTTTGCAAAATCTATCACTTCCAGGTGGAGTTGATGTAGAGATTAAAATGAAATAGAGCGTGTTATAACGCATAATAATCATTTGAATTTCAAGGCTGTGATGTTATAAACCTCTCACCTTACCAACCTAAGAAATAAGATTAAAACTATAATATGAAAGGAATTCTCGCTCGTAAAATCGGAATGACTCGTGTAATTTGCCCAGAAACTGGAGCGGTTATGCCAGTAACACTATTAGAGACACCTGAAGCAGAAGTGCTACAAGTGAAGACGGTAGAAAAAGAAGGATACAATGCTTTAGTATTGGGTTCTTTTGCTCGTAAGAATTTTGGAAAGAATATTAATAAGAAGTATAAGTTTATTAAAGAACTTAAGTTTGAGGACAATACGGAAGTAAAAAAAGGTGATAAAATTAGTGTTGAAGGTTTAAAAGATTTAGATTTTGTGAAGATTACAAGCGCTTCAAAAGGGCGAGGGTTTGCAGGGGTTATTAAGCGGCATAATTTTAGCCGAGGACCAGAGACTCATGGTTCAACTCATCATCGAGAGCCTGGTTCGGTTGGTACTTGTGCCAAGCCTGCTCGAATCTTAAAAGGAAAGAAGATGCCAGGTCACCACGGAGCAACACCAACAACACTACGAAAAGTAAAAGTAGTTTCTGTTGATGCCGAGAAAGGGCTTTTGGCACTAAAAGGTCCCGTACCTGGGGCAAAGAATAGTTTTGTATTTATCCGAGAAAAATAATAATGAAAGCTGATTTATATACCGCTAACGGAGAAAAAAAGGGAAGTGTTACTTTGAACGCTCAAATGTTTGAAGCAAAAATAAACCCTGATCTTATGCATCGAGCTGTTGTATTGCGACTTGCTAATGCACGAAACCCGATTGCTCATACGCTTTCACGAGGAGAGGTGTCCTACTCAACGAAGAAAATGTTTCGACAAAAGGGGACTGGAAATGCGCGACGAGGAGCACGGTCAACGAATCTTCTGCGAGGCGGAGGGGTGACACACGGTCCACGAAATACTCGAAATTTCAGTAAAATGATGCCGAAGAAAGAGCGACGAGCGGCCTTATTTTCCGCCCTTTCTGATCGAGCAGCTGATAAAAATGTTATTGCACTTGAAGGATTTGAGTCAAAGACTCCTAAAACAAAAGATTTTGCAGCACTTCTTAGGAAATTGCCAGAAGGGAAGAAATATCTTTTTGTTCTTCCGGCTAAGGACTTGGTTTTTGAAAAATCTTGTCACAATATACCTGGAGTAAAAACGATTCTAGCAAGTTATCTTAATCCGTATGATGTCTTGCTAGCGGATAAGGTTTGTATTTTGAAAGATGCACTCCCAACACTTGAAAAAACTTTTTTGAATCAAAAATAATATGGTACGAATTGATAACGTTCTCATCGCTCCAGTCAACACTGAAAAGGTAGTGCAGATGTCTGGTAAATATGGTTTCTATGTGCACGTTGATGCTGATAAATCAATGATTAAGAGTGCCATTAAGCGTTTCTATGGAGTTGATGTTGCTCAGATTAATGTCATTAATCTTAAACCAAAAAAACGAACTGGACGAGGGAAACCTTCTACAAAACGTGTACCATTACGGAAAGCGATTGTTACGCTTCCAGAGGGGGAGAAACTAAATTATAACGATTTAAAATAATTAGAGACTATGACCGATAGGGTCAAAAAATTAAAAGACAATATAACATGGGAATGAAAAAGCTGAAACCGAATACTAATGGACAACGGAATACCGTGCTGGTAGACCGAGCCCAAGTGACGGCGAAGAAACCAACCGTTAAGCGACTACTGGCTAAATCTAAAAAAGTAAATGGTCGAGGTTCTCAAGGATTTATCACTATTCGTCATCGAGGGGGAGGTACTCGTTCTCATTATCGAATGGTAGATTTTAATGGTTCGGACAAGCTTGGTGTTCCGGGAACGATTAAGGAGATTGAATACGATCCTAAGCGAACAGCTTTTATCGCACTTGTGGTATTTGCTGATGGGGACAAACGATACCAGCTAGCACACAGGAAGGCAGCTGTTGGTGATAAAGTGGTCACGGATATTAAAGCAAAGGCTATTGATGGAAATCGAATGCAGATTCAAAATATTCCTGTTGGATTTAATATCTACAATGTAGAAATTACACCCAATAAAGGGGGACAAACGGTTCGAGCGGCTGGGCAATCAGCTAAACTTGTATCATTGGAGGGAGAAAAAGCTCAAATCCAAATGCCTTCAGGAGAAACTCGATTAGTTGATAAAACAAACTATGCGACTATTGGTATTGTCTCTAACGATGAACATTCACTTGAAAAAATTGGAAAGGCTGGACGAGTACGGCACAAAGGACGACGTCCTCAAGTTCGAGGGAAAGCGATGAATCCAATTGATCATCCACATGGTGGAGGAGAAGGGGGGTCACCGATTGGAATGAAATATCCAAAAACACCATGGGGAGGGCATGCTCTTGGAGTGAAAACGCGAAAGAGAAAAAAAGCATCTGATAGACTTATTCTTATCTCTCGTCACCGAGCAAAATCTAAAAAATAATGTTTGAATGGCGGTTGTAACCGTTGCTATTATAAAAATTTAATTAAAATCATATGACACGTTCTAGTAAAAAAGGCCCTTACGTTGATCCTCGACTGGTAAAAAAAGTCGCAGAAATGAATGCTTCCGGAAAGAAAGGCGTTATCAAAACTTGGTCTCGTGCCTGTACCATTTCACCGGATTTTGTAGGACACACCTTTGGTGTGCATAATGGGAAAACTCATATTCCAGTCTTCTGTACAGAATTGATGGTAGGACATAAGCTTGGAGAGTTCTCGCCAACACGACGGTTTCTCGGACATGGTGGTAAATTAGCCAAAGGACAAAAATAGCCATTAGAAGCTCTCGCTTCTAAAACTCTAAACTTTACATAAAACAATGAAAGCACATCTAAGACGAACACGAATTTCTTCAAAAAAAGCCAATGTGGTAGCGGGTCTCATCCGAGGCAAAAGCGCTGTAGAAGGTCTTGATATTTTGAAATTTACACCGAAAAAAGCAGCTAAAGTACTGTATAAAACTCTTCACTCAGCGGTGGCAAATGCCGAAGCTAATGATAATAAAAAACGAGAAGATTTAATTATTAGTTCGGTTATTATCAATAAAGGTCCTTCGTATAAACGACATCTTGCTTCGACTCGAGGAAGAGCTCTTCCAATTGCAAAGCCAACCGCACACATTACTATAGAACTCACTGATAAATAATAAAATATGGGAAAAAAAGTTTCACCGATTTCGCTTCGTATAGGTATTACTCGTACTTGGGACTCTAAGTGGTACGCTAAGCGTGACTACAAGAAAAATCTTCTTCAAGATTTAGAAATTAGAGCCTATATAGAAAAAACGTTAGCTAAAGCTGGTATTGCCAGAATAGAGATCGTTCGAAGTGCTGGAAAGGTTATTCTAACTATTCATACTCCAAAACCAGGAATGATCGTTGGACGAGGAGGAGAAGCTATTGGCGAACTTCAACGAACTTTGACAAATAAATTTGGTGAACTGTTTGAAGTGAAGGTTCAGGAAATTCGAAAACCAGATATGGACGCTAAACTGGTAGCAGAAAATATTGCAGAACAAATTGAAAAACGATTTCCTTACCGACGAGTGGCAAAAATGGCACTTGAAAAAGCTCGTGAATCAGGAGCAAAGGGAATAAAAATTAAAATTGGAGGACGTTTAAACGGAGTAGATATTGCTCGTAGTGAAACCTATAGTTCAGGAACGGTTCCACTCCATACCCTTCGTGCAAATATCGAATATAACCATGCGGAAGCGAATACAACTTACGGAGTGATTGGTGTGAAAGTTTGGATTTATACGGGACTAGTATTTAAGAATCAGAGTCTTAATAGCTAAATTTAGGTTAAAAGGAAAAGGATAAAAAAATGAAAACAATAAAAACCTCTAGATGGAGGTTTTTTACTTTAAGTTTTTAAAGAAAGAGATTTATAACATATCATTGCTTTTTTGTTTAATTTATCTATGTTTCTAGAGATTATGCATCTTCACTTTTTAAGTTATGGTGTATAAAGCTTTATACTTAACAGAATGTCTAAACAAACCCTTCCCGTTGTCGCGATTATTGGACGCCCAAATGTTGGTAAATCAACGTTATTCAATGCCTTTCTTGGAGAACGACGATCGATTGTATCTGAAGTGGCGGGAACGACACGCGATAGTTTAATGGAGGAGATTACTGATCTAGGAAAAATCCCATTTTGGCTCGTTGATACGGCTGGACTTTCTGATTTTGGGAATAATACACTAGAAAATGAAATTCAGCTTCAGGTAGAAGTTTCTATGGCAAATGCTGATCTTATTCTTTGGGTTGTTGATGGGAATAATCCCTTAACGTCAGACGACTATAAGATTGCAGATAAGTTACGAAAGGGGGAAACGCCAGTTCTTTTTCTTGCCAACAAAATTGATGATGGAAATGCTGCAAAAACCTATGAGCTTGCAGAACTTGGGTTTGGTCTACCAGAAACTATTTCTGCCAAAAACAACTTTGGGTTCTGGGAATTTACAGAGAAATTACAGCAAGAATTGAAAAATCTGGGTTTTGTAGCCCCTAGTAAAAAAGAAGTAGCTTTTGACGAAGAAACTGCTTTAGACGACGAAAACCAACCGATTTCAGTAGCCTTTATTGGCCGTCCAAATGTTGGGAAGAGCTCGCTTCTCAATGCTATTTTAGGAAAGAAAAGAGCGGTTGTGTCGGATATAGCGGGAACGACTCGGGATAGTATTGATGAAGAATTTACTGATGAAGATGGACAAAAATATATTTTTATTGATACCGCTGGGGTTCGTCGTCCAGGAAAAATTGAACGTAATTTTGAGTTTTGGAGTACGGTTCGAACAAACCGTTCGATTGAGCGGGCAGATATTTGTATCCTGCTTATTGATGCCTTGGATGGGGTTACACATCAAGATTTGGCTCTTGCTGGACGAGTAATTGAGGCGGGAAAAGGTTTGATTTTAGGCGTGAATAAACTCGATCTCATGCTTGAAAAGTCACATGAGAAAGAAGAAACTGATGAGCGAGATTTTGATGAAGTAAAAATGTGGGGAGAAGAAATTGAAACAATACGACAAAGGTATATGCACTATTTAACTCAAAAAATTAAATTTGCACCCTGGGCACCAGCCATCTTTTTCTCAGCGAAAACAAAGCGAGGAATGAAGGAAATCTTGCCAGCTATTAAGGGAATTGCTAAAGAGCGTCGTAAACGAATTTCGACCTCAGAGCTTAATTTATTTGTGCCAGAGGTTTATTTCTCACACGTGATTCCTATGTCAGGGCACAAGAAAGGGAAGATTAAATATGCTTCACAGGTTGATAGTAATCCTCCAAAGATCTTATTTTTTGTGAATAATACAGCAGCTTTTCATTGGTCATATAGACGATATTTAGAAAATAAGTTACGAGAAAAGTATGGTTTTTTTGGAACCCCTATTATTGTTGAGTTTCGAGATGCCATGGGGGACAGAGCAAGAAAGGGGAAGAAATAAGTCTTTAAATGGATCTAGCATATAAAGTTCTTAGATTCTAAAAAGAAGCGCAACAAAAGTAATATAAATTCTAGAATAGAACCGAACGAAAAAAGGAGTTAGAATAAGTTTGGAAAAAACTAATTACTAACCCCTAATTTCATGAAACAATTTACCTTAAAAAGCCGTCGAATGCTAGAAAATTTACTATTAAAAGGAGAACCGTACCGAGAAATAAGTAAAGTGATAAATAAAGCAATAAGTAGTATCAGTGAAGAAATAAACAGAAACGGAGGGAGGAAGCTGTATAATGCCTATAAAGCAGAAGAACGAGCTCAGATAAATAAAATATCGCGGAATAAAAGAACGAAGCTAGAAATAAGTCCTGGTTTAAAAGAATTCGTAATCCAAAAACTACAAACAGATTGGTCGCCAGAACAAATATCGCGGGATTTGAAGAAGAAGGCGTTAGGTAAAACAATTATTTCAACTGAAACAATTTATCAGTTTA
>CAYXXA010000023.1:0-18571 GCA_964468965.1 uncultured Candidatus Peribacteria bacterium | reverse complement strand
CCATCACTTTTTTCCCCATACTTCCGAACCTGCAGGTTTCCACTTTCTACTTCATTATCCCCAATCACAATTGTAAATGGAACTTTTGATTTTTGGCTGTTTCGGATTCGTTTTCCGAGTGAGTCAGATGAGTCATAAACCTCGATACGTGCACCTTCAGCCTTCAATCGTTCGGCGAGGTCATAAGCAAAGTCCTCGTGTGCAGTATTGACCGGCAAAATCTGTGCCTGAACAGGAGATAACCAAGCGGGAAATGCTCCTGCAAAGTGCTCAATAATCACAGACATAAACCGTTCTAGACTTCCCGCAATTGCTCGATGAATCATTACTGGTCGTTCTTTTTGTCCTTGGCTGTTGATGTACTCTAATCCAAATCGTTCAGGTTGTACGAAGTCAATTTGTACGGTTGCCAGCTGCCATTCTCGACCGATTGCATCCTTGAACTGGAAGTCTAACTTTGGTCCATAAAACGCCGCTTCGCCTTCTACTCGTTTGTAGGGCAGGTTTTCTTCTTTGGCGATTTCTTCAAGAAAGTTTTCAGCTCGGTCCCAGTTTTTTTCGTCTCCCAGATACTTTGAAAGATCTTTACTATCTCGTACGGAAAGGGAAACCCAAAAGTCACCCTCGTTAAACATGCCTAGTTTCGTATAAAATTGTCGAATTACTTCAACCAAATTTTTACACTCTTCTTTGATCTGATCAACGGTACAAAAGGTGTGCCCATCATCTTGAGTCAAGGCTCGAACTCGTGAAAGTCCCAAGAGTTCGCCCGGTAATTCATCACGGTAACAGGTTGTCGTTTCGGCATATCGAATAGGGAGATCACGGTATGACCGCATTTGTGAAGCATAAATTTGTGTGTGGTGTGGGCAGTTCATCGGCTTCATGACAAATTCGGTTTCTTGTTTTCCACGGACATGAAAAAGATCTTCCTTAAACTTATCCCAGTGTCCTGATGTCTCGTATAAATCTTTTTTGGTAATGTGCGGAATGTGTACTTTTTCAAACCCAAATTTAGACTGAATTCCCATGATGGTCTCTTCTATTTTATTTCGGATAAACGCTCCTTTTGGCGTAAATAAAGGTAATCCTGAACCAACTTTTTCGGAAAAAGTAAACAAATCAAGTTCGGCTCCGAGCTTTCGATGATCGCGTTTGGCGGCTTCTTCCAGTAGTTTTTCATAAGCATTCAAACCTTCTTTGTCCGGGAAAGCTACACCGTAGATTCGGGTTAAGGTTTCTTTTTCACTGTCACCACGCCAGTAGGAAGCGGCTAATTTTGTTAGTTTGAATACACCAAGTTGCCCTGTAGAATCTAAATGTGGACCTGCACAGAGATCGACATAAAACGCGTCTTCTAGGCTATCTCCAAAATAATAAAAACTTAAGTCTTCTCCTCGATCGATAATTTCCTGAATCAATTCGGTTTTGAATTTATCCCCTTCAAATAATTTCAGTGCTCGCTCAGCCGAAACCATTTCTTTTTTGATGGGAAAATCTTTATTGACGATCCATCGCATTTTTTTCTCGATTTTTTTGAAATCTTTATCGGATATTTTATCCTTTCCAAAATCAAAATCTTGGTAAAATCCTTCGTCCGTCCAAGGTCCAACACCAAGTTTTACGTCTTTAAATATCATTTTTACTGCAGCGGTCATGATATGTGAGCCGCTGTGCCGTCGCCGAGTTTCTAGATTATTCATTTTATTGACAGTTTAATTTTTTTTAGATAATATGGAAGTATTTCTTCCCGTCAGTTTCGGCTGACGGGAAATTTAATGTCGAAGTAGTCCCCAATGAAAAGATAACGGAGAGGTAAATATATAAGGTTTTAGCAATAAAGATTGAGACTGTGTTTCCCCCTCTATTTCTAGAGTGGTGGTTATAGGTTTATGTTCTAAATTTAACGATGGTAACTTGAAGCCCCCAATAAATATTGAGTTATCACGAAGAACTGATTCTGGCTCATTAGCGATGATTGATACTTTTTCTACTTCTTTTAATAAAAGTTTATCTTTTGTTATTTTTAAATTTTTAATATCAAATTTCTGCCCCTTTTCTTTCGAAGAAATCACAATAGAGGTTTGATACGGAGAACCACAAGAAAAAAGATGACATTGTGATGTAATCACCATTGTTAGTTTAGAACCATCTTTTAAGAGAATAGGTCTTACGCTGAACTCATAGTGTTGCACTTTAAATAACAGTAAAAATAAAATGCCTACAAGAAATATAAGTATGAGAACATATATTTTTTTAATAATTTTGTTGGTAAGTAATTTTTTTATCATTGTCTGTTTTTTTAAAAAAATCCCGAGAATCTCGAGATATTTAGTACGAACTGCCCTAAAATATCCCAAGGTTATGCTTGGATCGTGGTTTTAGTAGCGGTCGTGTTTTTTTGCATTACTCAAAAATTATAACGTTTTTTCTGAATCCCGTCAAAGACTATTGCCAAAACGATCTCAAATCACTACATTTTAAAAAAAAGATATCGCCTTGTTAAAAACTCATGAAAACCATATTTCTCGCTTCAGGAAAAAGCTCTCGATGTGCGCCATTGAGCGATAAAAACTTTTTAGAATTTTGTGGAAAACCACTCATGCTGCATCTTTTAGAAAATGCACGAGCTGGCGGATTACAAAACTTTGTTATTGTTTCCAATGGTGAAAATTTAGATCAAATAAAAGAGGTTTGTGCCGATATTGATTTTCTGCACAATGTAGAAATTGTCGTTCAGCCAAACCTAGAAGACGGTATGGCAGGTGGAATTTTAGCAGGACTCGAAAAAGTTTCAGACGATGAATCCGTCTTTATTATGGGGGGGAATGATTATGTAGAGTCTTCTATTTATGCGGAAATGCTAAGGCAGGCAAAAGAAAAAGATGGAGCCATTTTAGCAAAACACATGGATACTTATTTTCCTGGTGGATATCTAAAAATCGATGTAGACGGTAAAATACTATCCGTGATCGAAAAGCCTGGGGAGGGCAACGAGCCTTCAAATTTAGTAAATATCGTCAGTCATTTTTTTCAAAAATCTTCAGATTTGAAAGAAGCTTTAGCCTTCGCAAAATCAGATAAAGATGATGTATATGAAACAGCGCTAGATCATTTATTCAAAACGAAAAACTTTATTGCCACGGAATACAAAGGCGTTTGGCAGGCAATAAAATACCCGTGGCATGTGTTGGAGATGATGAATATATTTCTCGAGAAGCAAACCTCATCGATTCACCCAACAGCTGAAATTGCGGCTTCTGCTATAATAAAAGGGGAGTCTGTCGTGATTGAGGCAGGAGTGAAAATTTTCGATAATGCGGTGATACAAGGACCATGCTACATTGGGAAAAATGCTACGGTGGGGAACAATGCTCTTGTCCGAAATTCTAATATTGGGGCAAGCTCTGGGGCGGGATACAATACGGAAATCGCTCGAAGTTTTTTGGCTCATGATGTTTCCTCTCATATTGCCTACATTGGAGATTCGGTTATTGATTCAGGGGTAAACTTTGGGGCGTATAGTTGTACTGCTAATTTACGACTTGATAAGGCATCGGTGCAAGTGAAAATAAAAGGGGAACGAGTTGATAGTCACCACCAAAAACTAGGTGCCATCGTTAAGTCAGGTGTTCAGATAGGTATACACGCGATGCTCATGCCGGGGAGCAAAGTTGAAGATCATGTAGGTCCAGGTGTAGTGGTGAAGTAATAGAAAATCAATAAAATATTAGGCTATCTCTTTTTCCATATCTAGGTTGCAAAAGACTTCAAAAGACGTTTTCCAACCGAGTCTTTTTCTAGGGCGACTATTATTAGTGAGAGATCAAGATACTTAGCAAGATCTTCGTGAGAAGCAGTATTAAAATCAGTGCCCTTAGGAATGTGCTGATAGTAAACCATTGATATTTTCGTTTGATCCCCGTTCTCATGAACTATAAGGATGAGCAAAATAAACCGTCATTTTATTATCTGATTCAATAGTTGCGTCATCTAAGTGTTTACCATAGGGTGAATAGTAGCTCAGAAATTACAAAAAAGTTGAGCCTAGTGAATTCAATCTTAGTCCATGAAAAATACGTGATAGATTGATTGGTATGAGATGCTCTATTAACTGTTTTTTAAAAAGAGCCGAAAGGCTCTTTTTAATATTTTAACTATGTTTTTTTGAAATCTGTTACAAGAATGGGGATATAAAAAGAATGTCACTTTTAGTACTATACGAATGTCTTAGCGTGTTTTATTGTGTCTTTGAAATCACCTTTGAAGGTATACTTTTCCTCCATTATATCGATTTGCTTCTGTGTCATTTTTGCCACATCCTCAAAGGTAAAAATACCCTCATCATTTAATTTACTAGCATAGACCTTTCCAACTCCTTCGAGTTTAGTGAGATCATCTCCCTTTATAGTCGGTTTTTTAGGAGTAGCTTTTGTCTTTGAAGATTTGTTCACGGTACTTGTCTTTTGGACTGTTACCTTTTTGGAAGCTGATTTTGCTCCGATTTTCGTAATTTCAATAATTGTATAATCTTGACGGTGCCCTTTAGTTCGTCGGTATCGTTTTCGTTGCTTCATTTTATAGACTCGGATTTTTTTCCCTCGTCCGTGTTCGATAATTTTTGCTTCTACTTTTGTTTCTAAAACAGGGGCTCCAATCTGTGTATCGGAACCATCAGGCGAAGATATAAGAAGGGTTTCGAGTTGAATTGTCTCGCCAACTTCTTTGTTGATCTTATCCACTTCGATTTGTTCGCCAGCTTCGATAATGGCTTGATGTCCGCCAATTTTTACAATTGCTATCATTTTTTTATAAGAGTTAATCGTTGTGCTCGGTGTTGAAATAAATCAACTGAAGAACCGGACAACTGAAATAAAGTACCACGATACTAGGAAAAACTTGTTTTGTGTCAAATTTATAAAGAATGATAGATTTAGGAGGTAAGCTAAAGATGGCGAGTGTAAATTTTTACAGAGAAAGTGTGTTTTCTCGTACTTACTATCTATAGTGGATTAAGGTTTTTTATGATTACGTGGAATTAATAAATCTTATTTCATTTTTTAAATTGCACTCTTTTTAAGTAGTCAGTTCTTTTACTAAACTCTTATGAGAGAGAATTCCATTGACAAGAGTTTCAATAACCTTATCCTCGCGAACGAAATTTAATTTAAATGTTTAATGTTAGTAATTCGATTAGCTCGTCGTGGACGAAAGAAGCAAGCTTTTTATGATCTCGTGGTGGCGGAGAAATCACGAGCTGTTCAAAAACGGTATATTGCCAAATTAGGATATTATAATCCTCTTACGGAATCAGGAAAAGGTGAACTCGTAATGGAGAAGGAGTTGGTTGAAAAATATATTGCTAATGGAGCACAACCATCACAAACAGTTGCACGACTTTTAGTAAAAAATGGTATTAAACTAGCGGAGAAGTTCATTAAGAAGCGAGATACAAAACCTAAGAAAGAAGCCCCGAAGCCGGAACCAGTAGAAGAAACTTCTGAAGAGGCAAAATCTGAATAATTATTAGACCAAAGAATCGCTAAGTAAAGACCTTTTCCGTAAAGGTCTTTTTTTTCAAAGTCAAAAGGGGGGAGCGTGATTATCCTAAAAATCTATGATTTTTAATTCTTAATTCTTTTTTTTTAGTTATAATTTCATTGTAGACTTAATATCAAAATATTATGAGTGCTGAAAAACAAGCTATTGATTTCATTCGTTACATTCTTGAACAATTTTGTGAAAACAAAGAGGCTATCGTTCTGGATCACAAAAAAGATGACCTCGGTATTTTAATTACAATCCAAATTGCCGAGTCTGATATGGGGAGACTTATTGGGAAACAAGGTCAAACTATTTCCTCAATTCGAACCCTTATTCGAGTCATTGGTGCACGAGGGAATGAACGAATTAATATTAAAGTGCTTGAGCCAGTCACTTCAGAATAACACTCTCTTAACCGAAAAAATATCATGCAAGATGAATCAGTAATCCCTTCCGTACCTGAAGACTTTAATTTTCCAGCAGAAGTCCAGTATCTTAATTCGACACCTACCACCGAAACAACGATTCCAAATTTAGGGGTTGATGGTAGTGATACAGTTTTCGCTCCAACAATCGGTACAATTCAAAATTTCGAACTCATGGATCTAGTTCAAATGTTTATAGTCTATGCTTTTATTATTGCGGCGGCCATGGCGGCTTTCTTTATTTTCATGGGAGGTATGTCATTCATTCTTTCTGGTGGAGATGATGAAAAAATAAAACGAGCCGTAAATACTATTCGGTACGCTATTATTGGTTTAATTGTAACCATTCTTAGTTTTACCGTCGTTCACATTGTCGGAAGGATGTTTGGACTAAATTTCTTAGGGTATCTTTCCTATCAAAAAATTAAAAATTCTATTAATCAACTCATCTCCTCTGTAGAAAAACCACCTAGTAGTTTTGAAATAGAAAAGTAGGGAAACTAAGATTTAATCTATTTCGAAGTGTCTAAGTCCATAAGCTTCAATCAAGATGCAGAATTTGTTGGGTGAGTTCAAACATTATCTTCAGTGGTTTTGGGAAGCTCTTTTCCCACCCAAATGCCTTATTTGCAAAAAAGAAGGTGCAGATTTTTGTCTACAACATCGTCGTTTTGAAAAAGCTCCTAAAAATGCCGTAGATTATCAGTATCTTGATGATATTTTTGCCGCTACACGATACCGACAGAAAAGTATAGAAAAGCTTATTGAATATTTCAAATTTAAAAATTTTCGACATTTATCAAAAACGATGGCAGAAGAAATTTATCAACATATACCAGATGATTTTTTGAATAACACCGTACTTGTTCCAATTCCGCTACACTGGACAAGATATTTTTGGAGGGGGTTTAATCAGTCGGAGGAACTTATGAAATCGCTGATTAGTATTAATCCTTCACTTACATATTCAACCCAGCTAAAACGAGTTAAAAAAACAAAACAACAAGCCAAATTAGAAAGAACGGATCGCTTAAAAAACCTGAGAAATGCTTTTGCATGGAAAGGCGTATCAATTCCTTCGAAGGTAACTCTTGTTGATGACGTTGTTGCTAGTGGGAGTACTTTAGAATCCGCTGCAAAAATTTTAAAAGATATCGGGGTAAAGGAGGTACGAGCCATCGTTTTTGCACGGGGAGGGTGATTTTTCTGTCCGTAATATCCCTCTACTTTCTTGGTATTTTATTCAAAGTATTTATACTTTTGGGGAATTTATCTAAAATTAAAAACTACTATGGAAAAGCAAAAATGTATCATACTCGGATCGGGTCCAGCGGGACTAACAGCGGCTATTTATGCTGCTCGTGCTGATCTATCTCCGCTTGTTTTTGAAGGTATAGCTCCCGGCGGACAACTTATGGGAACCTCTGATGTCGAAAATTTTCCAGGGTTTCCAGAGGGTATTTTGGGACCAAAACTGATGAATGATATGCGAACTCAGGCTACAAAATTTGGAGCTAAAACGATTTATCAAAACGTTGACCGAGTTGATTTTTCTGACCCCCAAAATTTAAAACTCTACGTTGAGGATGAGGAGTATATAACCGAAACCGTTATTATCGCTACAGGTGCTTCGGCTCGATGGCTTAATCTTGGGAAAGGAGAGGAAAAATATTATGGAAAAGGATATTCCGCCTGTGCAACTTGTGATGGAGCCTTCTTTCGGGATAAAGTAGTGGCCGTTGTTGGTGGAGGTGACTCCGCTTGTGAAGAAGCCATGTTTTTGACGAAGTTTGCCTCAAAGGTTTACCTTATTGTTCGTCGTGACGAACTGCGAGCAAGTAAACCTATGCAAAAACGAGTGAATGAAAACCCTAAAATTGAGATTCTATGGAATACTTCTGTCACGGAACTTAAAGGTGATAATCTCCTCTCTGCTGCAGAACTTACCGATACTCAAAATGGCAAAACAAAAGAACTCAAACTTGATGGACTCTTTATGGCTATTGGACATACACCCAATACCGCCTTCTTAGGTGGTCAATTGGAAACTGATCACGGTTATTTGGTGGTTAGGGATCATACTCGAACAAAAATTCCATCTGTTTTTGTGGCTGGTGATGTCTCCGATTATCGATATCAGCAAGCGGTAACTGCCGCAGGGGCGGGTTGTATGGCAGCGATTGATGTAGAGAGTTATTTGTCCGAACAAACATAATTAAACTGGTATGGCATACTTTGAAATCGAAGGCGGACAAACTTTATCGGGAACAGTTAAGATTCCTGGGGCAAAAAATGCAGCATTAAAAATGTTTTGTGCGGCTCTCTTGACCACTGAAAAATGCATACTTACCAATGTGCCAGATATTTCAGACCTTCGAATCTTAGCTGGTATTTTTAAAAAAATAGGCGTCAATGTTGACTGGGATACGGATAAAAAAATAGTAGAGATAACTGCTAAAAATCTAGATCCCAAAAAATTAAAAGACTGCGAGGAGGTAAAACAATTTCGGGCCTCGCTCTTGATGATGGGTCCACTTTTAGCTCGTTGTGGAGAGTGCGAACTATTGAAACCTGGCGGATGTGTCCTTGGAGCACGACCCAATACCATACACATTGACGGGTTTAATACCCTTGGAGCAGATGTTTTTGAAAATGATGAAAAAATTTCAGGAACATGGAAAAGGCAAAAATTTAAAAATAAAAAACTACTTCTTCCGGAAGCTTCAGTAACGGGAACGGAAAATCTTTCCATTTTTGCTGCTGGAATCGAAGATGAAGTTGAAATATTTTTTGTAGCTTCAGAGCCTATTGTTGGAGGAACGCATCAAATGTTACAGGGTATGGGAGCTGAAATAGAGGGGATTGGAACACATCACATTAAGATTAAAGGGAAGCAGTGGACGGCATTAAAAGGTGGAACATTCGAAGTACCTCCTGATGGGATTATTGCTGGTACATATGCCATTTCCGCTATTCTAACAGGAGGTGAAATGTTGATTGAAAATGTAGATCATTTTGAGCTTTACTCTTTTTATGGACTACTTAAACGAGCTGGTGTAAATTTTGAAATGGAGGGACAAAATTTACGAATTCTTCCTACCAAAAAACTAATAGCCATTCCTAAAATTCAAACGGCTATTTTCCCTGGATTTGCTTCCGATTTACAATCTCCAATGGGACTACTAGCGACACAGTGTGAGGGCGAAACTATGATCTTTGAAACACTCTATGAGGGTCGACTAACCTATTTAAATGAATTAGAAAAGATGGGTGCCAATATAAGATTACTCAATGCTCACCAGGCTATAATAAGAGGCAGAACCCCACTCAAAGGACAGGAAGTTCAGAGCTGGGATCTACGAGCGGGGGCAACGGTTGTTTTAGCAGGACTTATTGCTGAGGGGACAACAAAGGTTACTAATATTCAGTATATTGATCGAGGGTATGAATATTTTGTAGAGACCTTACAGGAGTTGGGAGCGAAAATTAAAAGGATTAACGTTTAACCGTGAGTAGATGATAAAAAAATAAATAGTATTTCGAAATATTGCTTATTTTTTGGACTGATGGTTATTTTGGGGGAAATTGTTCGAGTATATTTTCCTGTATTAAATTCATGTTATACGACGGGGATTCTTTATTACTTATTTTGTGATTTACAGAATATCTTGCCTTATATCGCTGAGGTCGTTATTTTATTTTCAGTACTATCATTTTTTGTTTCTTATTATTTTTTAAGAAAGCACTGATAAATCAAAATTAAATAGCCAGCGAATAAAAGAATATGGAAAAATTTTTTCTAGAAAAAGAAGAATCAGACAATGTTTTAACGGGAAAAGACCGCCTACATATCCAAAATGACATTTGTTCTGAAACGGGTATGCGATCAGACCAAATGCATGATTGGGATGGAATATCACGTGCACAACTACAGCAATGGACGACTTTAAGATCAGTTCGATTGTATTCTGAATACTTTTTAGCAGGTGGAACAGAAAAAGACATTGCCGCAACAAATTACACACTAAATTTATCAAATGATGAAAATGTGAAAAAATATGATGAGATCGTTAGACGTTATAATCGCGATCTAGAACGAATCAAAAAAGAAAAAGATTACCAAGCCTTAGTAGATTTCTACAACGAGATATCCCATGTTGTATATGGTTCTTTGGCGATTGTTCGTACTGTATAAGAATTTTTACCAAACTGAGATTCAATAGTTCCGATCAGTTACCTTGCACCTGCTTAAGTCTTTTGGTGATCAGCTCCGACTGTTTTTTGTTTGGACGGATATTATAAAAATATCTAACATCACTTTCTGTTTGGGCTTTTTTTAGACTAGCTGTTATGAATATTGTTTTGAGTTGTATGAATGTCTTACTTCTAGGGTTTCGAACTTCACCAAAAACTTCAACCCAATCAAATGAATCTTTATTCCTTGAATGACGGTAGAGCTTTACCAAAAAATCCTCACTAGGGGAGATTAATGTTGCTAGATGAAGAACCGCATGACTTAACTTGTTGCTTAGGTTACAGTTATCAAAAATATCTACTAAAGTTTTTTCTAGTACTGCCTTGTCACCAAGTGTTTTTAATTTCGATAAAACCTCAATTCTATTTTTATCTGGCAATTTTATATTTAAAGCTACTTCCCTAAGAACCTTTGCATCATGAGCCTCTGCTAATTTTTTTGTAAGTGCAAAATTTAAGGCTTCTTTAGATAGATTCACTGCAAGGGATTTTACCGCAAATTTCCGAACCGCCTCTTCTTTACCACTTTTCGTTATTTGTCCAATCGCTTCTGCTAGTGCCTGACATTGAATCTCTTCTGAAAATGTTTCGACATCATTTCGGCATTCAAATAGTACTTTAGTCGATGATGGTTGCTCAGAATCTTCCGATAACTGTTCATTAGCTCGAAAAACAAAAGTAACACATGCTTCGGTCGTAAATGATTTTAATATTTTCATGTTTATAATCTCAAATTTTCATATAATTGTATCATAAAAACTACAAAAAATAAACTTTATTCATCCTTTTAAACAGATAATCTTAAACGGAAAACTTCCAACGCAATTAGCATGAAACCCCTCACCATAAAACTCCCCCAAAACCAAATTCAGTACGATATTGAATTTATTGATACTTATAAATCTGTGCAGGATATACTGGAAAAGCAGATCAATAAACGAATGTACCTACTTGTAACAGATGAAAATGTATACACTAAGAGTCCTTTTTTCCAAAAAGATATAAATAAGTATAAAAATGAGGTTCTCGTGCTTCCGGCTGGAGAATCAGAAAAAAACTGGAATACTGTCGAGAAAATTCTCGATAAAGCTTTTGCACTTGAACTTGATCGATCCGCCGTCTTCATCGTTGTTGGTGGCGGTGTTTATGGTGATATGGTTGGATTTGCCGCTTCAATTTTTATGCGAGGCGTCCCGTTTGTCCAAGTGCCAACCTCACTTCTTGCCATGGTCGACTCATCCGTTGGGGGAAAAACTGGATTCGACAGTAAACATGGAAAAAATCTTATTGGAGCTTTTCATCAACCAGAAAAAGTTATCTGTTCAACGAACTTCTTGGAAACACTCCCCGAAGTAGAAATTAAAAACGGACTTTGTGAAATGATCAAGCACGGAATCATTGCTTCACCAGAACATTTTAACGATTTGCAAAGACTTGGTCGAGATTATACAAAGTCTAAAAAATTTGATATCGAAAAACTAAAGCCTCTCATCAAGGATTCTATCACGATCAAAAAGAATATTGTCGAACAGGATGAAAAAGAAGCTGGTATCCGTGGGCACTTAAATCTTGGGCATACGTTTGGACATGCTATTGAACACCTTTCAAACTTCAAAATTCCTCACGGACAAGCCGTGGCTATGGGATGCGTAATGGCCACAAAATTTGCATGTGGAAAAGGGTTTTGTGATCAAAAACTTATCGACCAGATCAAAGAAATATTTGAACTTTTCGATATTCCAACCACTTGTGAATTTAGCGAAGATGAAATATTCAACGCCATGACTCACGACAAAAAGAAAAAAGACGGGATTATTCGATTAATTTTACCACGAGAGATTGGAAAAGTTGAATACTATTCGATAAAGTAGCGGTCATCTCAATTGCAGTTAATAACTCAAGAATAGGAGAAGATCCTTCATCTTTTAGAATTAAGTGTCCAGTGGGTGATTGTGCTTCTTTGAAGAACCACTACACATTGAATTTAAAGTGCATCACATCTCCATCTTTCACGATATAAGTCTTTCCTTCTAATCGCATTTTCCCAGCTTCTTTTGCTCCAGCCTCACCATCATAAGCCACAAAATCCTCATAAGCAATGACATCAGCTTTAATAAATCCCTTTTCAAAGTCAGTATGAATTTCTCCAGCAGCTTCAGGGGCTGTCGCTCCTTTGTGAATTGTCCAAGCTCGAACCTCGGTAACACCAGCCGTAAAATAACTCTGTAATCCCAGTAAGTCGAAGGCTTTGTGAATAAGAGATTCTAGCCCCGACTCCTTGGCTCCAATTTCTTCAAGAAACATATGAGCCTCCTCCTCCGAAAGATCTGATAACTCTGACTCAATACTTGCACAGATTGGGACAATAGGAATATCCTTATCCACTTTAATTTTTTTACGAAAGGCGTCGATATTAAAATTGGCAAAAGTGTCTTCTGCTGTGTTTGCAACAATGAAAAAGGGTTTTGTTGTCAGTAATGCAAACTGTTTGGCTAGTGGTTTTTCGTCATCCGTAATTTCCACCGTATTTGCTAGTTTTCCACTTTCCAAAGCTTCTTTATACTTCGTTAATAAATCTTTCAATAGAACAGACTCCTTATCGCCTACTCGTGATTTCTTACTCACTCGCTCTAATTGTTTCGTAACCGACTCTAGGTCTGCTAAAATAAGTTCTGTTAGAATGACGTCAAAATCATTTCCTGGGTCAACCTTCCCCGAAACATGGTGAATATCCTCGCTCTCAAAGTCTCGAAGGACATGTGCGATTGCTGTACATTCACGAATATGAGAAAGAAATTTATTACCCAATCCTTCTCCCTTACTTGCTCCCTCGACAAGACCCGCAATATCAACAAACTCTACATTTGATCGTTGAATTTTTTCCGGTTTTACAATTTCGGCTAGCTTGTCGACTCGTTTATCAGGAACGGGAACAAGTCCGACATTAGGATCAATCGTACAAAACGGGAAATTCGCTGCCTCCGCATTTTGTGATTTAGTAAGAGCATTGAAAAGCGTAGACTTTCCAACATTCGGGAGACCGACAATTCCAATTTTTAAGTTCATGGTGAAATAGTTCTAAGTTTTAAGACTAAAGTTTCAAAAACCACTGTTATTTTACTATTTGTTGTGGTGGATTCCGTTAATAATCTCAAAAAATCTTTCTGATACTAGTAGTTATAATGAACTTTTCAAGACAAATAAAAAAAACATCCAGTATAGGATGTTTTTTTGTTTTGAAAACTTTCTTAATGAAACGTTTCTTACTATTCTGGACGAGTACCAGATTGTAGTCCACCAAGAAGTGTATTAACCAATGCATAAGAAATAAGAACAATAACAATTCCAATTGCGGCATAGATAATAATGTTTTTGGCCTTTTCTGTATTTTGATCGTCTCCTCCTGAAGTAATGTAAAGAAAACCACCATAGATAATAAAAGCCACAGCTACAAGACCAAGAAAGAAGAGGATAAAATTAATCACCGTTTTAACGGCTTGTCGAAAACTTCCATCCCAAAAGGTACCAGAGGCGACTTGTTCAGGATTATCCGTAGGAAGAATGAGCTGAGCCATTGCCGGATCAATAAAGAATAGAGAAGCAATGAAGAGACCGAGTGCCGGAGCGAGAAATTTTTTCATTTTTGTTTTGTTTATTAAGAAATATTTTCAAATTTCAGATAATTATAGCACTATTTTGAATGAAAATCAAACCTTTTACAACAATTTTTCTTAGATTACTTCAAATTTACATATTTTCTTCTTTCCATCATAGGTCACCTTTAAAGTCTGTCCGTTGTTTATTTTTCCACGAACAATTGACTCCACTAGTGGGTGTTCCAAACGATCGGCTAATACTCGACGAATTTCTCTAGCCCCCATTTCTGGTTTGTACGCTGCTTTGGATAAAGCATTGATGGTTGATCCTCCAATTTTCAGGGTAATTTCTTTTTCTTTAAGTCGTTTTTTAAATTCAGAAAGCTGAAGTTTTACAATTTGCTTAATCACCGATTTATTTAATGGTTGAAAAACGATAATATCATCTAAACGATTGATAAATTCTGGAGAAAAATGTTTTTTCATATCTTTTTTTGCCTCCTTCTTGGCTAGTTCGAAATCATGCTTATGTTCGGCTAAATCTTTTACACCATCGGCAAAACCAATACGGTTAGCTTCTTGTTGAAATCGTTTTGCTCCGATATTAGAGGTCAAAATAATAATTGTATTTTTAAAATTAATCTTTCGTCCTTTCCCATCCGTCAATTCTCCATCCTCGAGAATCTGAAGTAGCATATTGTGAACATCTTTGTGAGCCTTTTCGATTTCATCAAAAAGAACGATCGAATAGGGTTTTTTCCTAATTTTTTCTGTCAGTTCTCCACCATTTTCATGACCAATATATCCTGCCGTAGCCCCTACTAATCGTGAAGCCGTATGTCCAGATGAAAACTCTGACATATCCATTTTAATTAGGGCTTTCTCATCATGATAAACCTCTTGAGCTAACTGTTTAACCAATTCTGTTTTTCCGACCCCTGTAGGACCAAGAAACATAAAGGCTCCAAGTGGTCGTTTAGGATCTTGTAGTCCTACACGTGCACGACGAACTGCTCGTGCTACTTTTTCAATAGCCTCCTCCTGACCAATAACTTTAGCTTCTAGCACTTTTTCTAATTTTTCTAGATTTTTCATCTCTGCATTCAAGAGTGTCGTAGAAGGAATTCCTGTCATCTGCTGTAAAACATTAGCGATTGAAACCGTATCGATAGTTGGTAAATTTTTTGGATTAACCTTCACCTGTTTTAGTTTTAAAATTTTATCTTCCAGGGCAAGTTCTTTGGCGTGTAAGTCATTGGCTTTTTGATAGTTTTGAGCTATAACGGCCGCTTCTTTTTGTTGCGCTACTTTTGAAATCTGATTTCGCATGTCACGAATTTCTTTTCCATTTTTACGATTCATGAGTGCTTTTGATGCACATGCTTCATCTAAAATATCAAAAGCCTTATCTGGTAAAAAGCGATCAGTAACGTATCGACTTGATAGTTTTACCGCCATCTCAATTGAATCTGCACTAATTCGAACGCTGTGATAGGTCTCATAGTGTGGTTTTACTCCCTGAAGAATGGCAATAGCTTCCTCAATAGTTGGTTCGGGAACATCAACCGACTGAAATCGACGAGCTAGGGCCGCGTCTTTCTCAATATACTTTTGGTACTCGTCAAAGGTGGTAGCCCCGATAACCTGAATCTTTCCACGTGAAAGGGCTGGTTTTAGTATATTGGCAGCATCTAACGACCCTTCAGCACCTCCAGCACCAATAATTGTGTGTAACTCATCAATGAAAAGAATTAGTTCGTTTTCAGCATCAGCGACTTCGTCAATAATTTTTTTTATACGTTCTTCAAACTCTCCACGATATTTTGTTCCGGCAACAAGATCGGACATAGAAAGTGCCATAACTCGTTTATCCAGTAAAGCATCCGGAACACGTCCATCCACAATTCGTTGTGCCAGTCCCTCCGCAATAGCGGTTTTCCCTACGCCTGGTTCTCCAAGGAGAACCGGATTATTTTTTGTTTTTCGACAAAGAATTTGAATCGATCGGTCAATTTCGGTTTTTCTTCCAATAATTTTTTCAATTTTCCCCGTTCGAGCCATATCGGTTAAATCCGTACAGAAATAATCTAACGCTAACTTTTTCTTCCGACTTCCTCGTGGGGGACGTTGTTCTGCTGGAGGTATATCCTCATTACGTGATCGACTGTGTGGTATTTGACCACCAGCCCCTGAACGATCTGCCCCGAAAACACCGACCAAAACGCCCTGCAAACCGTTTAGGAAATCTTCTACTTGAGGGCCTATTGGGGGAGGTGGTGTGAGTGGCGCTCCTTGTCCAAGAGTTCCTGTTGTATTTTTTTGAAATAGATCATTTAAATAGGTAATGACATGTTCTGGTCGTACCATTAACGCTTCTAAAATATGAATAGCACCTGTATTTTTTTGTTGAAGTAAAGCTAACAATAAGTGTTCGGAGTCAACCATAGAATGTCCCAAATCAAGGGCTAACTGTGCAGATTTTTCAATTGTCTTTTGGGCAAATGCTGATAAAATATTGTCCGAATTATCAGATTTAACTTCTGTTTTTAAACTGGTAGAGGTTCGGAAGTCCTCGACAATTCGATACGCATTCTCATAGGTTACCCCAAAGTTTTTGAGAATTGTGCCCGCCAAGGATTTTGGCTGTCTTAGTATACCGAGTAGTAAATGCTGTGATTGGATCTGAGTCTCTCCCAGTTTTTGCATTTCTTCCTGAGCGTAGACAATCGTATTTTTGGCAAAGTGTGTAAACGAGTCAAATTGTGAATTCATAGGTTGGTAAAAATCAGTATCTTCTATCGTTTTATTTTACGGAAAATTCAATTTTTTACAATCCCAAAGACCTTGTAATTGTTATTAAATATGATTTGGTAGCATTTTGTATGTGTTTTTGCCTAGTCAGAGAATTCAAGATCAACTTTTATTCTCGTTTTACCTGTAATTACATCCTCTACTTACTTCTAATATTAAGATTAGATTAAAATCATCTACTGGCAAAAAAATAAAAATCAGTAAAGTTGAAATATGAACGGTGAACAAATTCCATATTTACTTGCGTTACATCGTGGCTTAGGATTAACACAAAACCGTTTTTTAGTACTTGATACTTTTTTTAAGGGGGACTTTAAATCAGCCTTTATGTCCAACATAAAAGACTGGCAAGCAGCCCAAATTGATACGCGAGGTATCACAAAATTTTTTAGTAACAAGCCAAGACTTAATCCTCAAAAAGAGTACGATTTACTGCAAAAATGTGGTGCTCATATTTTACTAAAAGGGCAAAAAGGTTATCCGATTTCCCTCGAAAAAATACACCAACCTCCCGCTATTCTTTTCGTTCGAGGTGAAATTTTGGAAACAGACTTTCCTTCAATTTCGGTTGTTGGTTCACGAAAAATTTCGAGCTATGGAAAGCGTGCCCTACAAAAAATTGTATCCGAAATTGCTCAACAAAAGGTAACCATTATTTCTGGACTCGCTTTTGGGGTAGATGGTATGGCGCACCAAGTTGCTCTTGATAATGATAGCCGAACAATTGCTGTTTTGGGAAATGGAATTGATACTATTTATCCGACACAAAACCAGAAACTAGCTGATAGGATTCTAAACGAACAAAAAGGAGCTATTATTTCAGAATACTTGCCTCATACCGAATGTCGTCCTGAGTATTTTCCAGTACGAAACCGAATTGTAGCGGGACTTTCAAAGGGAACAATCCTGATTGAGGCCGCTCTAAAGTCTGGTACACTGATAACCGCAGATCTTGCGAACCAAATGGGGCGGGAAGTTTTTGCGGTTCCGGGCGAAATTTTTTCTAAAACCTCACAAGGAACAAATCAAATTATTGCCGACGGAGCAGCACACATTGCTCTTTCCGGTGCACAAATATTAGAGACTCTCAACTTCAACCATCACCAAATTACCCAACAAAATAAAAAAGAGCTCCCCCTTTCCGATATTGATCGTGAAATTTTAAGGGTTTTTGATAGTGGATCAAAAATTCATATCGATGAAATTTACAAACTATGTCCCCTTGACAACAGTGTTATATCATCAAATCTACTTCTCATGGAAATGAAAGGACTCGTTCATAATCTAGGGAACCAGACCTATGATTCAAATATATAAATCAGGGGAAGGTTGAAAGCTCTAAGACAGTAAGAAAAATATGCCCCTTATTACTTATTCTTAAAATAATGGCTGAAAAACTGAAAACGACCGCTATCATTGTCATTTCTATGCTTATAGGGTTTATAACTGCTGGATTTGGACAAACTGATTTCTTAACAAAGAAACTCAAAACTTCCACCATTCAGGAAATAAAAGTCCCAAGTATTGTGAAGTTCAAAAAAATTGTCGGGGATGAGATTTACCTCGAAACAATGGGCGATATCAAAGTCACTTGGCCAGGACAACATGTCATAGAAAACGAAGAAAATATACAAATTCCACTCGGACAGATCCCTGATGAAAACGATCTCAAACTTCGTGAATTTCCCTATGTGGGGAATGCCAAAACTAAAAAATTCTATCCCTCCTATACCTATCCTGCTCGTGGAACCGCTCTGAAATATCGTCGATTGTTTTTATCCAAGCAAGAGGCTTTGGATAGTGGATTTGTGGCTTCCAAGTTGGTGAAATAAAATAAGCTGATTACACGTATTTTATAAAGATATTTCGTTAGAGTTTGTTCTGAACCTCCAGTAAGAATTGAGATTTTTTTAGCCTCTAAATCTAGTGAAAAGTACTTAA
>CAYXXA010000022.1:13647-18738 GCA_964468965.1 uncultured Candidatus Peribacteria bacterium | reverse complement strand
CTCATCTCTGAACTGATTTTTTTATAAAACACGCTCCGAAAACTTCACACCTGCCGAAATTTACTTTTTCTTTTCGCCTAACAATGCACGCATTTCCGTAATTTCTTATTTACTTTATAGGGGGAATAAGGTATAATTTTATCAAATAATTAATTAAACAAAACTATGTTCAACTCAACAAATCTTCCGCTTGACCGGAAAAAAATTATCAAAAAAACATTAGAAAAAATTCCTGTTTTTCTTTTATTGCTTGTTCTTGGCGGCATCATGGTTGTTGTCGACGTACTGTTACCCGAATTAAGATTGTGGTGGTTAACCATGATTGGAATTGCACTACCTATTATTTCAATTATCTGTGTCTATATTTACCAAGTTTATTACTATAAATTATATTTTTACAATTTTGAAGATGACAGCGCACAAATAAGAAAAGGCGTAATTAGTCGGAGTACTGGACACGTTCGTTATGAAAGAATACAAAACATTTATGTTGATCAAGATATTTTGGATAGAATTTTTGGATTATTCGATATTCATTACGAGACTGCTGGTGAAACTTCTGGAATATACTCCCATATAGACGGTTTAAACAAAGAAAACTCGGAAAAACTGGTTGAATTTCTTAATAGCAAATTATACGGACAAAATAAGCAGGGTAATCAAAATACTTCTGAACTAAATAATAATTCAAGCGTAAACCAATCAACTGCCACCGGAGAAGTAATTAATCGCAATGTTGTGCCGGTATTAAAAAGAATCATTATTAAAAATACAATAACAACTACCCTATTCTCTGTATTTATTATTTTTGGGTTTTTGGGTAGACTATTGGGCGAAGAAGGTATCGACATGTCCGGCGGAACAGTCGCCACTATTTTTTTAGGCGTTATTATTTTGGCTTTCATCGGTAGTTTTATATATCAAAAAATTTGGTTTAAAAATTTTCATTTTCAGTTTTCCGACAAATCAGGTATTATCAAATCGCAAGTAATCGCCTTGTCAAGTTCTTATGTTTATTATGATAGAATTCAGAACGTCAATATTACTCAAGGAATAATAGAAAGATTATTCGGTTTGTATTCTGTAACTATTGAAACAGCAGCTGAAAGCGGAAATAAACAAAAAAGAGCAGGATTGCGTATCCCGGGGTTATCTAACTCTGGCGCTGAAAAATTAAAAGACTTTTTACTTGCAAAAGTAGACATTTACAAAAATAGACTTTAACATCAATAAGGTGTTTTGGTTTTAGTCCATTCACCCCTAACCCCTCTGACCTAAAACCAAAACGGAAATTTTTTACTCGAACAAAATAATAAAAGATACTTGGAAATACGCCAAAGGCACGTTGCACTCTCACTTCGCTCTCCCATATTTTGCTCCATTGCATTCCACAAAACATCGCATATACTAAACGTTGTTCACCATGTCGCTTCGTCATATTGGCTTCTTTTTACCACCTAAACAACCTTCCGACAAGCCGCCTTTATAAAAAACTTTCAAAACATCCATAAATAAACTAAGCTATAGGCGTCTTAAAAAAAATAAAAACATGGAAGCTTTGCTTTTTCTCGGTTTCATTGGTCTCATTATCTGGAATATCAATCTCAACGGACGAGTTAGTCAACTCGAATGGCGAATAAACCAACAAAAAAACAAAACTGCCAGTGCAAAACCTAAAAAAACGAAAAAACACACCATTGATCTTCCACAAGCAGAAGAAGACCTTTTCCCATGGGAAACAACTGATACACCGCAAACCAAACAGGCTAAATCACTAGCAAAAAGAAAACCTCAAAAAGAATTTCATCTCGAAAACTTTCTGGGAAAAAAATTCTTTGCGGTACTTGGTATTACCTCCATTGTCCTTGCTATTGGATTCTTTTCGGCTTGGGCATTCTCCAACGGACTTATAGGACCTAAGGGGCGTATCGCTTTAGGTATCTTGTTTTCGATTGTACTACTTGGTGTTGGCGAATTTATCCGACCCAAATATCCAAAATTCTTTGACAAGGTTAGTGCCGCGGGAATTGGAGGTTTACTCATCACGCTTTATCTCGCACGAAACTATGATTTTGCCGATATGGACGGTCATATCCTTACTGGAACTCAAGCCTTTTGGTCTTACACCGTAACCGTCGTAACTGGCGTATTACTAGCACTGAGATACAATGCTCGATTCTTGGGAAGCTTTTCTATCATCGCAGGCATCATTATTCCCCTACTCGTCAACGCTGAGCCAAATCCGATTGGGCTTCTTAGCTATTTATCAATCCTTACAATTGCCGGATTCATGGTCTCTCTTTACAAAAAATGGCCAGAAATTATTGGCTTCCTTTTTCTCGGAATCACAGGGTACCTTATTGGGATATATAAACTTGAAACTACTTATTTCATACAGTGTAAAATAGATGGTGATTGTCCTGAAGCAGAACAATGGCAAAAAATACCTCCACTGCTCTTTTTATACTTTACCTACGGACTCAGCTTTTTACTGGGAAGTGGCGGTATTATCCGAAGTCTTCGATCCGCTACACCACAAAAAATTGATAAAATGGATCCCCAAAGTACTTTTGAGGTTTTACTTTTTTCCATCGCTATTTTTTCGGCTAATCTACTCGGATACCAAGTCTTTAATCATCAGGGCTGGGAACACTTTGGATTCTTTGTTTTGGCTCAGGGGTTTGGTTTCTTTTTCTTATCCGAACTCTTTAAAGCTAAGAAATTAGAAGTTTTCCAAAAATTAGCCCTTGCCGCTACACTTATTTCTATTATTTTCGCCACTATTTGGGAAATTGGAGCCGAAAATGAGTTTATTCTCACCCTCTTACTTGCCATAGAAGGAGCTTTATTTTGTTTTGCAGGACGAAGTACAAAAGAAATCATCTTCCGAATCTTTGGTCGACTCGCCATTATGTTCGCTTTCTTTTGGCTCTTTCATATTGATAACTTTTTCCAAAGCACGATCGCTATCATCGCTACCATTGCGGTAACACTTTATTCTGTTGGCACACCAAAACACACCTGGGAAAAACTCTGGGCCGGACTTTCGATCATATTGACCTCAGCTGAAATCCTCTACTGGAGCTTTGACAGACTTCCAAGTCTTTTTAGCTACTCCGTTGATCTTCCAACCTTTATCATTCCTACACTTTGGGCAATCGGACTCGCTTATTCGGTTCTCAAAACAAAAGAAGAATTTAGTCGAATCGCAGGACTTATTTTTATGGGTATCGTAAGTTTTATCGGCTGGGATGCCTTCTCTTCTAGTGACGAATTTGAAAGTGTACTGATTTTAGCACTCCTCCTTTTTGGAAACTTTAGCGTGCTTTCTAGCTTCTTTATTGTGGAAAAAGCTATTTCTTTGAATGCCACACTTCAAAAAATTACCACTATCACCATTCTCTCACTAACGACGATTAGTGTCCTTGTTTTTGGTATCGAAAACCTAGATGAGCCTCTTCGAACTATTTCATGGATTGCTTGGGGTGGCACTCTCTTCGGACTTGGCAATATAAAGTCGTGGACCCATTTTCGGTACTTTGGAATTGGTATTTTACTCGCTCTCATTGCCAAACTCTATATCGTTGATGTTTGGAGCTGGGGAACCATGGAAAAATTTGCAGCTTTTGGAGCTATTGGAGTTTCGTTGCTCTTTATCTCGTTTCTTTATGCAAAGAAATCTAAATAAACATGAAAAAAAAATTAGCCATTATTTTTGGTATCCCGCCCCTTATTATTTTAGGACTCGTTATGATCTTAAAGAATTTATTTGAACTAGAAAAAGTTATTGACACAACTAAACCATCGATAACGATACTTCAAAATGCTATACTTAATTTTTTTTCAGCGGAAGAAATTCTTTTAGTTTTAGGTATTTACTTTTCAGTTTTTATCACCTTTCTTTTTAGTGAGTACTATCTCCTTCTCAAAACTAAAACCACCTTTCCCAAAAAACTATATCTCACCTTTCCTATCAGTTTAACCCTAATTACCGTCATTATTGCTGAGTTTTTCTATGGGATCAGCATTGGCTTTGATTATTTTCACGGTTGGAATGGAGTTGGAACAATTATCATTGCTATTGTTTTGGGCGGTGGAACCATAATTTATGGGTATATACGTCTTGGATTACAACACTGGCTTAGAGCCTTTTTTCAAAAAGTAATGGTTAAGTTTTTTACCTTTATTTACCAAAAAAATACATTCCTTCTGGCTTCCGTTTGGTTTATATTATTATCGCTTATAATAACACCCTTTCTTTATATTTTTTAATTTCTAAAGTATGAAATCAGAACAATTAAAATTTGCCTCAAAAATAGCCCTTAGTGGTGTCATCATATCAATCGCACTATCTCTTTTTTACCCTTATCAATAGTTCTCTCCCCTATGAAATAATAAAACCTTTATATATAATCCCAACACTCTGTTATGGATATTTCTTTTGGACCTTTTACAAATCACTTTAAATGAAAAAACTACTTCTCGCTTTCAGTCTCATCATCACTTCTTCAACATTTGCTATTCGTGCTATGCCAGAAATGGATTTTACTCGATTTGAAGATCTTACCAAAATCACCGTTTCTGGTATCAAAACACCAAAGGTCGTTCGGTTTAAAACTAACCAGTATTATGGGAATAATACCGTATTATTGAATGATAAGAATGAAATAATACCCCATAAATGGATTCGAAAATCAGAAAAAATAAAATCACAGATCATAACCGTTTCAGCCGTTTCCTCTACCTTTGAAGGGCGAAAAGAAAATCTTGTTGATGGTGACTTTACTACGACTTTCACCTTTCACCCAGAAACCGATCTCAAGAAATCCATTACGCTTAGCTTCAAGGAACTAACCGATATTACGGGAATTCGTGTCTATCTAGATGAAGGGATTATCTCACCACAAACCATTTCTGTTTCTGGTGTTTTTGAAAATGGCGAAAAAGTAAAAATTGTTGACCATACAAAATTTCGTACTCAAATCCCATTTCCAAAAGTTTCGGTTACACAATTAGAAATAGCCTACCAAACACCACATTTTTTGAGACTTAAAGAAATTGAAGTACAAGGACAAGAGGAAACAGAAAAAA
>CAYXXA010000022.1:0-13547 GCA_964468965.1 uncultured Candidatus Peribacteria bacterium | reverse complement strand
CATTTTTTGAGACTTAAAGAAATTGAAGTACAAGGACAAGAGGAAACAGAAAAAACGGATGAAATCATCTTTTTTGCCGAAGAGGGGAAGACCTACACGCTCTACTCTAACGCACACTTTGGACAAAAATACTATACTCCAAAAACCTATCAGCCACTAAATATAGATTCCAAAACACCTCTTTTCACTCTTCCAAACTCAACGAAAAATCCAACTTTCAATAATGATTATGATGGTGACGGACTTTCCGATAGAATTGATCTTTGCCCTAAAATAAAGGATCCTAAAAATACAGATTTTGACGGCAATGGACGGGGTGACGCCTGTGAAGACCCCGATCAAGATGGGATAATGTCCGTCAAGGATAACTGTCCATTCAAATACAATCCACAACAAACAGACAGCGATGCAGATACAAAGGGTGATGCCTGTGATGATGTCGAAGACCGAGTTTCAGAAAACTCAGATTATCTTCTTTATGTTGTCTTTGGATTCGCTGCCTTATTCCTTGGATTTCTTGTTTGGCGAAGTATGAAGAAAGCCTAATAACTAGTACATATTTTTAACGATATACTCAAAAATTCTTTCGTCTCCAATAAAACGCGAAGCAAAACGCTCAATTTTTGTCTCTAGTGGTATATTAGGTACATATCTTGAATCAATTTTAGATCCTGGATAATCAATTCGATCAATTAGGATAAAATCGTCACTAAATACACTTACTCCATTATGAATAGAAATTACACTATTTATATTTGGTTTTTGTTCTTTATTCCAACTATTTGTGATAGGAAAGCTCATAGGTGATTCACCTTGGGGTAAATTTTCGGTATTTACGAAAAAATGTCTAAGTAATCTTGTTATAATCGTATCGGTTTTATATCCTAGAGGGTTCTTATTCTCTAGACGCTCCAACCGTTCATTCATCTTCTCTTGGAAAACAAATCCAGTACTATCGTCCTTCTGATCCACAACTAACTGCAAATCAATATCATTAAAAGCCCCTTCCTGAACAAAACTTCCAAAGACATAAACTCCTCGTATAGCTTGTGAAACCTTCATCATTTCTCTTGTGGCAAAATCTAAACGGGGAATAAACTCATTCCTCATTTGATCCCAAACATCTAATTTACAAACCCCCTCAACTCTTTCTTGGAAAGTTTTTTCAACTTGATTTACAAAGCCTCTAGAAGAATCCTTTTCTAATTCACAAAATGTAATTCCAATATCTTCATCTATCCCTCACATAAATAATAAATAACATAAGTATATTAAAAGTAAAGAAATTTGATACCAAAAAAAGATGCCCCACCTAGAGCATCTTTCTTTTTCACTTTCACTGGTAACTTCTTTATCACTACTCAAAGAAGAACTACTTCAACTGTTCATTAACCGCTTCTTCAAAGGTATTCGAATCGATAGCTCCCGGCATAATCTTTGTTCCAATGAAGAGTGCTGGAGTTCCCGTCACCCCATATCGTTGCCCTTCCGCTTGATCTTTTTGAATTTCGGTATCGAGTTCTTGATTTTTGACACATTCGGTAATATCAACTCCTAAATCTTTCGCTAAAGTATTGAAATAGGCTACAGCCTTATCCACACCTTTCCGTTCCCATTTATCAACATTTTTAAAGATGGCCTCATTCATTTTCCAGTACTTTTCTTGTCCACCTTTTTCCAAAACACAATTCGCTGCTTTATGAGCTGATACCGACTCAGCATGAAAGCCAAGCGGAAAATCTTTTACGATATATTCAATCTTTCCTTCATCTACTAGCCGATCGATGAGTGCCTTATTATTATCGTGTAGTCGTTTACAAAATGGACACTGATAATCTGTAAACTCAACGACTTGAATTTTGCCTCCCTTCCCTTTTACAGGTTCTGTATCAAGATTAGCAAAGCTTGGAGTTTCTAAAAACTCACCTGGTTTAAGACCAACACGAGCTCCATTCACTAAGTATTTATCTCCCTTTTGGGTTAAGACTTCCTTAGCTTCTTCCGTAAATAATTTCCCCGTTGGTGCTTTGAAATCTTCAATTCCATCAGCTAAAATAAATTGTGGAATCGTTTTCAAATCGAACTTTTCGATCAAAGCCTTCCCTTCGGCTGAATCAGCTTCAACTTGTCGAACAAGTAGTGCTGGCGTAACATTTTGACGAAGCATAGCAATACCTTGTGCAGGATTACAATTTTTACAACTAGAGTCATTCACCACAATCACTTCTACAGGTTTTCCAGGAACGGGAATCCATGTTTTCCCATCTGCCACCACTAATTCTTGATTTTCCCCTAATTCAAGTTTAAAGTCATCATCTATATTTTTGACGGCTACAAAAGTTTTCCCATCTGCTCGAACAATTTTAGCATCCGTATTAAAATTCACAGATGCCTTTTGTGTTGTCGAATAGTAAAAACTTCCAATAAAGAGTCCTGCAAAAAGCATGGCTATTAAAAACCAAACCCAAGACATAAGTGACCCAGATATTTCTTGAGAAGTATTATTAGTGGGTTTTTTTACAGATTTTTTTATCGACGTCGATATCTTTGACGTTGTTTTTCTTGTCACGGTTTTAGTTGTTGTCGCTTTCTTTCTAGCTACTGATGAAGTTTTTTTTGCGTTTTTTTTAGGAGCCACTTTCTTACTGACGGTCTTTTTTGTCTTTTTTTCTGCCATGTTATTTAAAGGATTATTATTATAAAGTAATTGTAATTATCAGTTTCTATCGCTTCAACTGCCACAAGAGCCACCACCTCCAGGACGTGATAAACCGTCACCAGAAACCATAAATTCAATAGGTTCTATTTGTATAGAGTTTACTTGTGGTCCTTCATCAATAGTCACCATCGACTTAGCAAAATAGCCAAGACAACCACCAAGTACCAATACCACGAAACCAATAAGACTTTTAACCATTTCAAACGGCAGTTTAGATTTATATAATTTAAAATCAAAGAAAAAGAGTTGAAATTCCTCACCTTTTTTGGTAGAATAACTTAATCCAACAATCATAAATTACCTCACAAAATAAAACCATGAACGATCAAGATCTTATCTCGAAAATTTCAGAATCAATCACCAGTGCCAAATCATCCATCAGTGCCAGTGAAAAATGGCTTGAGAAGTTAGCTAGAAATATGGGTATCAAATCGACCAATATAACCATATCGACACGAGAAGTTGAATCTTCAGAATTTGATGGTGAACTAAAGGTTATCGAAGGAGTCTTTGACGGACAAAATATGCTTTCAACAGATGGGGAAATATATCCTGTTCCGGCTAATTATGCCTCAAAGTCAAAACTCATCGAAGGCGATCGGCTAAAACTTACTATTGCTGAAAATGGAGCCTTTATCTTTAAACAAATTGAACTTATCCCCCGTGAATTAAAAATTGGAAATCTTGTGATGGATGGTTCTCAATATCAGGTTCTAGTTGACACGCATACATACAATGTACTTTATGCTTCTGTAACTTTTTTTCGAGCAAATCCAGGCGATCAGGTTACGATTATTGTTCCGAGCGAACGTGAATCAAAATGGGCCGCTGTTGAAAATATTATTCCAAGTCATCAGGTAAAAAAAGCTGCGGTTTAAAAAAACAGAAATAGCTTGACCCATAAGCGAAACGCCAATAAAATTTAGGCGTTTTTTTTATATTATGTTACAAACTTAGAGTATAAAGATTAAAGTTAACTTTTTATGAATCTCAAAACACTCACTCCCGAAGTCGTAAAAGACAAAATAGTCATCATTCGGGTTGATTTCAATGTCCCCATTCAAGACGGTAAAATCGTGGAATATACACGGATAAAAACCGCTATTCCAACCATTAAATTTTGTCTTGATAATAACGCTAAACAAATTCATATCCTTTCTCATCTCGGACGTCCAAAAGGAAAATACGAAGAAAAGTACTCACTTAAAATAATTATCCCCATTCTTGAAAAATATTTAGGCAAAAAAGTTGCCTTTCGATCTGACTTTACGAAAGGAAACGAACGAGTCCAACTTCACGAAAACGTTCGATTTTATGCCGGAGAAAAAACAAACGATCCTGCTTTCATTCAGCATATAATGAAAGACATTAAACCAGACGTCTTTATCAATGATGGATTTGCGGTTTCTCATCGAGCACATGCCTCCATTATTGGGCTTGGTAGTTTCTTACCAAGCTATCCAGGGTTCTTGGTGCAAAAAGAAATTGAGGCTTTAAGTCCTTATATTCAGAACGAAAAAATGGAGGGACTCGTAATTCTTATTGGTGGTGCTAAAATGGAGACGAAAGTCCCAGTACTGAAACATTTTGCGATAACAGCTGAAAATATCATTGTTGGTGGGGCATTAGCCAATACTTTTTTGGTTGCTCAGGGATTTGATGTCGCTAAAAGTTTATACGAAGACGAGGCTATTGATACCGCACGTGAGATCCTAAACGAGGCTCAAACCCATAAAACGGGATTTCACTGTCCTGTTGATGTTATTTGTGGTGAAACATCCGAGAGTACCGAAACGATTGATATTCCCATTGAAGATGTCATCGGTGATATGAAAATCTTTGATATCGGACAAAAAACTATCCAGAGTTATCAAGAAATTTTAAAACACGCTAAAACGATTATTTGGAATGGACCAGTTGGCCTTTTTGAGAAAGACCCATTTGCCAATGGCACACGAGAAATTCTGAAAACTATCGCCGCTCAAAAATCAGCTAAAACAATTCTTGGTGGTGGTGACACGCTTGAAGCCATTCATAAATTCAGCGTAGAATCATCCGCTTTTTCTCATGTTTCAACTGGTGGAGGAGCTATGTTGAAATTTTTAGAAGGTGCTGAATTGCCGGGTATTGAGATATTGAAGTGAGGAAAACATTAAATCCTGAATTTATAATAAAAACTTGGCCTTCACCAATCCCTCAACATCCTTCATATACTTCAAGTCCCCTGTTGTAATTTTTCCCACATAAAGATCCGCAATTTTACCATCTTTTTTTACAAATTTTTCAATTTCTTGATTTCCCTTGAAATAAATCGCATCTTTCGTAAACGCTGTTTTTAATTCGGTATTCTCAAGTCCTCGCTTAGACTTTACACACAACTTCCATGCTAACTCATCCGTCATCTCAAAGGTACTTTTCAAATAGTGGAAAAGATCATGAAACGTCATTTTTCCCGCCATATAGATAGCAATAATGAGGAAGGCTGGGCTTAGGTACTTATCCCCCAAATCTAAACCTAGCTGATTCTGATTCCAAACAGCCAACCCCTCCTCTGTCTGCAAGTATCCCGCTGTTCCTCGTTCTAAAATTCGTAATGGTTGACGTTTTCCATTTTCAAACCGGAAAACATGAGTTCCTATCTCATGGACAAGTAAAGCCTCTAAACGATTTTTTTGAAACTTCGCCCCTTTTTTAAGTAAAATCGATTCTCGTTTGGTTACCTGTATATCCGAAACAGAGTCCTCCAAAATCTTAATTTTCCAAAAACCTAAATGATATTTTTTTAAAAATGTTTCTAAAATTTCAATGGAATCTTTAGCCGTAACCATTTCACTTTCATCTGGATGATTATAAGAGCGGTTTTCCGTCGCAAATTTTAAAGCCGCTTGATAAACTCCTTTTGTAACGCCACCAAAAACTTTTTTAGAAGCCATACCAAAATCAAGGGTATTCCGCGACTCTAAAAGATTTAATCGCCATTCTAATTCCTCAATTTTAGCCTGGTAAAGTGGAAACAAGGCATGATTTACTTTTGGTATCCGCTTTAACTCTCCCCGTAAAAAAGTAAAATCCAAAGAACATTCTCGATAAAAAAAACGTGGGGAAAACTCTGGATGACTCAGAAATGTCTTTTTTTGCTCGGCTAAATTTTGGGGGTTGATATAGGCTAATAATTTGATCTCTTTATCAATTTCACAAATTTTAGTATCAATATTCATTAACATTCGATCATCAACACTTTTCGTACTGACAAGATTTATTGACCCTTGTTCAAATTTTTTGTTCGGGTCAATATAAAAATCTCGTAAATACTTCCCTGCAAGCACCATATCAGCTCCCACCACACGTCCCTTTTTCATTGGCAGTTTCATTCGTTTCCCTTGTAGCGTAATATCTAAAACTTTTTCTTCATCATCAAAATGTCGTGAAGCAATCGTATTGGTTTCCGCTAGCAAATCGATCTTGGCTGTAAGTATCTGTGGTGGCGTGGTGTTGAGAACGACCGATTCTTTTATCCCCAAAACTGGACGAGCCTCAAACTCTGCCTCCGACACTAAGCTCTGTGAAAAAAGCTTTTTGGAAATTTCCACACCATCCTCTGGCGTAAGAACGGTCAAATCCGCTACTTTCTCTAAACGATCTTTCAGGGTTTGCTGATTAACCACCTGAATTTTTAGCCCAGGTCGAGCATTGACCTCTAAAACTTTTACTCCTGTTTTCGTGATTACAAGGTCAACACCAAGAAAGCCAATTTTGGTCACTTGTTGAATTTTAGAAGTACTATGCATAATTTCATCCCAAAACGGTACCTCAAAACCAACCGCCGGTTCTCCATTTGGAAGTTTCCGTAAAACAGTTGTCTTGATGGCTGCCCCATTCGTCTTCCCCGTTCCTAGATCGATGCCCATACCAATAGCCCCTAACTCTAAATTGGCTTTTCCATCAGAATCAGGTGTTGGAACCCGTAGCATCGCCATAACTGGCACCATATTAAATACAATAACTCGAACATCAGGTAACCCTGAGTTCGTAATCGTTCGAAAACAAGGGTGCGGTAAAAGCATTTCCTCAAAAATAACATCATCTCTTGTTCCAGAAATTGAGTATTTCCCTTCGAGAATATCGATACAATGCCTATACAAAAAATCTTTATCGTATTTTTTACCAGAAATACTTTCCCATTTTTGTCCCTTTTTGCCACTAATAACCAAAATACCCTCCCCTGCAAAACCACGATTTGGCTTAATAACAAAACTATCAGGCAAGGATTTAAAAAATTCAGGCGTCAACTGTTGATGATTTTTAATCAGGTGAAATAATTTGGCCACCCCAATACCACGTGATTCGAGAAACTGTTTTGTAAAAAATTTATCATCTGCAAATTTTTTACTCTTAGCCGTATTAAATTTCATAATATAGCTCAGATTCCGAGCATTCATGCCGAGAATTTTCGAAGATTTAGTGAAGAAGTTCATGACAAGACGGTTAATGGTGAGCAATAGATAATTTTATAATTTAAAAAATATTTTTTGACAATTATTAGCCAATTAACAGCTTATTAATCGTTGTTAATGGGTAATTATTGATTGAAATTATTCCTGTGTCTCATCGCCCAGTAGCGACTTAAATTTCATATATTCAGAAAGCCGAAGCCCTGTAAATTTACCAAGTACGACATTCCCAAACATAGGAACCAAAATCCACTCTGGTGTTCTCAGAATCATATCTTTTACCCAATCCCAATCTACGAACATGTAGGCAAGTAGTGCCACAAGAATAGTTTCTAATGCTGCAATAATAGCATTTTTTAGACCTTCTTTCGTCTGTGAGGCGATAAATTTTTCAGAAATAGTTGACATCACCATCATGGGAAAAATAGTTAAAGCTAAATTCAATGACGTTCCCATATAAAGAGCTAGCGCTAAAATAAGAAAAAAGGATAAAGCTAAGAAACTCATCAATAAGGCAAGTCTTGGAATATAGAGAAGCTCTACTCTCTCAAAAAACGCACGAATCACATAACTCGCTAAAAGCACCATGAAAAAGACTGATAAACCAAATTGCAAGCCTAAAACCATAAAACTCAACGACAACATTAACGGCGAAAAAACCCCAAAAGTGGAAATCCCAATAAACTGTCGGCAGAAAGCAATAATAAATGCTAAGAATGGCACCGAAAGAAGTAAGTAGATAATCGAAAGGGCTACTCCATTTTTGGCAAAATAACCCATTAAATTCTTCAACGGAAGCCACGAAGATGGTTTACTGCTATCATCAACCATTAAATAATCATTTCCTCGACTTTTTAAGCTCTCTTCAAAATCACCTAAAGCAGTCGCCTCAAATAACTGAGTCAAAGCGTCTTTACTAGTTAAAACAATAGGCTGATGAAGGGTCTCATAAACGGGCTGAATCAGCCCTAATTCCTTTTTCAAAACCGCATCGGTGATCCTGACAATCGTTTTCCCCTTGAGGTCAAAAGCATTATCGGGGGATAGTTTCTTCCAAAACTGAGCAAAAGCCGACAGTCCGAGGTTAGACTTAGATGTAAAAATCAAAAGATCCGCAGCCCTTATAAAGTCAAGGTTTTCTTGAAATTTATAGATAAAGTCCGACTCAGTCGAAAAGCTGGTATCCGCATTTATCAGTAAAATTTTTTTTAAAAGAATTCCCTTTTGAGCTGCTGAAATATCAATATTCGTAAAATCATCCTCGTTATCAGTTACAAAAACCGCTTTTTTATTGTAAATCGTAATGGGACGTTCTACCGAATATTTTTCACCCCCCTGCTTTATATTTAACTTGATAATATATCGACCAACTTCTATGAAATTATAGTTCAAGATCTTTCCAAATTTAGTATCAATTTTCTCTCCATTTTTGAAAATTAACCATGAAAAACTCGGTAACCCATTTTCATTGGAAATAAGTTTTGAGGGAGATGCATCAAAAGTTACCTCTGAACCCAATTTAGCCGAATCCACCATCTCAATATCAGGTATTACAACCTCTGGTTGTACTTCAGGGATATCCTGTGCCCAAACAAAACCTCCAAAAAATACATACGAAAGCCATAACCATTTTTTCATCTGAATTATGTTAAAGAAATTAAAATAAAAAACAAAACATAAACGAATTCTTCTCTTTTTTCTTATATAGTTAACGACTAGCAATTGGCAAAAAATTAAATTAAAAATAATTTTACAAATAAAAAATTTGACCCATAAAAATTTTCTCATAAGATTGGTTAGCTCTTTATCAAATAGGTTTCGTTTGTAGCGAAACGGTTATCACCGTCAGTTACAGCTAAACCAACCGCTATTACTAATAAGTCGCCATCGTCTAGTGGTTAGGACGCTGGATTTTCATTCCAGTAACGGGAGTTCGATTCTCCCTGGCGATGCCAAAAAAAGGTCTTCAGTTCCCCCCCGAATTGGAGACCTTTTTTTATGAACGCAGAAAATAAACCGATAAAAAAATATTCATATTTTTGAAAACAGCATTCAAATTGATCCTATTCTTAAATAGTATCTTACTTTTGAGTAAGTATCCTTTTAACGGCTCCTTTTAGATGTATTCTAAGTATATTTTTTGAAGTATCAGCCTCCCCCTAAAAACCAATGCTTAAAAATACGTTAAAATAGATACAAATCAACCTCAATACATTGTAAAACATCGGTTTTTCTGATATAATGATCTGATAAAAATACACATGAAAAACTAGATTCCATGACCCCAAACAATCAAATCAATAACCAAAAAACAGATAAGACCGTTGTTACGCCAAAAGATGAGTCTCAAAAAAGCTCATTCATTGGTCGTCTTAAGCAAAAATGGAACCAACATATCGAAAAAAATAAAAACAAAGAAAAACAGCGGCAACACAGCGAAAATTCAGAAGTAAAGCTTAAAAAAGATGAGCTAGAAGAACTTTATGAAAATTTTGATCCAAAAAAAGATAAAAAGAAACTAACCAAAGAACTTCGTCGAAAAATAGTAAAAGCCGAAAAAGAATACAACGAGGGAACTATTACCATCAAAGACTTGATTGCTCCATCTTCAATGGAAGTTTCCAAAAAAGGTTTAGTTGTCAACAATAAACACATTCGTAGTTTCTATGTTTTTAACTATCCTCGATATCTAGAAACCAACTGGCTAAATCAAATTATCAATTATGATGCTACATTCGACCTCTCCGTTTTTGTTTACCCGACAGAATCAGCTCGAATGATGAAAATATTACGAAAGAAAGTAACAGAAATGTGGTCAACAAAACACATGCACGAGCGAAAAGGAAAAATAAACGACACCTCTCTTGATACCGCCCTTGAAGATGCTGAACAGTTACGAGTCGATCTCCAACGAGGAAATGAACGATTTTTTCAGGTAGGTATTTATATCACGGTGTATGCCGACAGCGGAAAGAAACTTGATACCGTATCCAAACAACTACAAACCATTCTTGGCGGACTACTTGTTATGACTCGAGAAGCTGACTTTCAGACCGAACGAGCTTTTAACTCGACACTTCCACAATGCACGGATGAACTTGAACAACTGCGGAATATGAATACATCGCCTCTTTCAACGACTTTTCCGTTTGTCTCCAGTAGTTTAACCTCAAATGAAGGAATCCTGTATGGTCTGAATCGACATAACAATTCTTTGATCATTTTTGATCGATTTAATCTCGAAAATGCTAATACCGTTACCTTTGCCAAATCTGGGGCTGGTAAATCCTATGCCGTGAAACTTGAAGTTTTAAGGTCAATGATGATGGGAACCGACGTCATGATCATTGATCCGGAAAAAGAATACGAAACACTTACAAACACGATTGGCGGAACGTATATCAATATCGCCCTAAACTCTGAACATCGAATAAACCCATTTGATCTTCCTATTCCGCTTGACGAAGAAAGCTCAAGCACAGAACTCCTTCTTCGTGAAAATATCATTACCATGCTCGGCTTGATGAATATCATGCTGGGGAAACTCGATCCACGAGAAGAAAGTTTAATGGAAAAAGCCCTCTTTCAAGCCTATGAAATAAAAGGAATTACGGATAATACAGAAAATCCAACCGAATATGAAATGCCAACGATGAAAGATCTCTACAATGTTTTGAATTCTCTCGAAGGAGGAAAGGATATTGCTATTCGATTAGAAAAATACACAACAGGAACATTCTCAGGACTTTTTGCCGATCAAACAAATGTTAACCTCAATTCAGGACTAGTAACCTTTTGTATTCGTGATCTAGAAGACAAACTTCGACCAATTGCCATGCATATCTTACTCAATTATATCTGGAACCGAGTTCGATCGGATCTCAAAAAACGAATACTCGTCATTGATGAGGCCTGGAATATAGTACAGTACGAAGACTCTGGAAGATTTCTCCATAATCTCTGTAAGCGAGCGAGAAAATACTATCTTGGAATCTCCACCATCACGCAAGATGTAGAGGACTTCATGGACAGTCCTTGGGGCAAACCGATTATTACAAACTCCTCTATTCAGCTTTTACTACGACAAGCACCTTCCGCGATGGAAAAACTACAAAAAACCTTCAACCTCACCGATCAGGAAAAATATTTACTTTTGAACTCCAGTGTCGGACAAGGGCTTTTCTTTGCTGGAAATCAGCACGTAGCGATACAGGTTATCGCGAGTTATGGAGAGGATAAAATCGTAACAACCAATCCAGAGGAGATACTTAAACAAAGACAGGATGGGTGAAAAAGAAACCTAGATTCTAAGATGGAGCGCAACTTTTTCAATATCTAGGTTTTATCAATTGAACTTTACGGCTCTTTGTCTCGCTAAACTTTTCTATCCAATCAACCCTAAAACATTTGTTGGTGGTCTTCCAATAACCGCTTCTTGTCCGTTTTTAATCACAATTGGACGCTCAATTAGTTTTGGATTTTCTAGAAGTACTTTTAAAATAACATCATCCGAGTCATCTTTTGATAACCCCAATTCTTCAAAGAGAGACTCCCCTGTTCTCGTGATCTCAATTGGACGACAATCCAACATCTTTAAAACTGATTCCAATTCAGCTTGAGTTGGCGGATTCTCAATGTAAAACCGCTCATGAGGATGAATCCCTGCTTTTAAGAGTAAACTCAACGTTTCCCGAGATTTGCTACATCGTGTGTTATGCCAAATTTCATACATTTTATATCATATCAATAATACATTTAAATCTACTTTTTCGCTTTTTTCTGCATAGACTTTATCTGCCACCACGAGCCTATTATCAAAACCAATTCAACCAGCTGCGTAACCGTTAGTAATCCAAGTATCACTAAACCTTGTTCTTTAAAAAACTGTAAGAAAAAGTCTGATATGACAAACAAAAATATTCCCCACATCGCTAGTTTTCCAGGAAGGTTCTGCCAACTCATCACATGTTTTCTGAGCCAATACCATATCCAAATATGTACAATTAAAGCATAAAGCGTAACGGGATGTACCGGATTAATACTAGCCACTCCAAATGTTTCATAACGCACGCCCCAAAACATATTAGTTTCAGTTCCATACACCGCTCCCGTTAGAAATCCACCAATATCCACGATCATAAAACCGAGAAAAAAGGGAAGCACTCCTTGATCAAGCCACCTCCACGGAGATTTTTGATGAAGATGAAAATCAAATAATAACACCGAAACAAAACCAATTGCCGCTCCTAAAAAATTGATACCGCCAGCCCAAAAAGCAAAAAAAGAAAAACCTCCATAACTTCCCCAAATTTCTGGTAGTAATAGAACGGAGAATATACGTCCTAGTAAAAGCCCTCCCAATAGCCATCGCCAAAAATGGTGAACAAAAAAATCAATATCTAAGTTTGCTTTTTGAATATTTTTATAAGCTCTCCAAACCGCAATAAAAAAAGCAATAGCTAAAAAAATACCGTATATCTTTACCGCAAAACTTCCAAAATCTAATTGTGAAAAATTCATCATCAGCACTATGACAAAATATTTCGGAAAACTCAATACCGTTCATAAAAAAACTTCTCTCTCATGACTTTAATCTAAATTTACTATTTAGGATGGGACATCTCTAAGTCCAAAAAAACAAAACCGGAAACTGTATTAAAAATAATATATGTACTACCACGCCCCCTAAAAGAACCATAATTTTCTCTTTCCACGTATTAAAACGAGGAAACCCTAAAACAAAAAGCCAAATACTAGAAATAATGGCAAATGAGGTAACATAAAAAAGGAATGGCGAATGAAGATAAAAGGTCGTCTTTTCAACATTGAGATGCAAGATCTTTTGCGAAGCCACAAAAATCCAAAAACCAATCGTAATCACAAAAAACGAAAGAAAGAAATATAAAAATATCATTCTAATCTTTTCAAGAATTCGAAAAGAAGCAATCGCTTCCGTAAGACCTTCGATAGATAAATCCGAAAATTTAACCTGTAAATCAATAATCCCCTTTGTAATAGCCTTGGAGAATTTATCATTAATGTTCATAAATTGTTCACGCCGACGTTCAATCTCTTCAACAGCTTCTGGTGATAACCCCTCTTGACTTAAAAACATTTCATCACTCGATAATTCCTTCAGCAGTTTTTCCGTAATATGCTTTAAGTGTTCAACCGCATTAGAGTGTTTTAGTCGGAAAAGAAGATCTATTCGTTCTTCAATCTCACGTTTTTTAAACGGATCAATATAGTCAGCATTCTCTTCCAAAAGAGGAATAATTTCTTGTAAAACCATGTCGATTTTATTTCGAATAAAAGCAAGCTCTTCCTCCCGATACTTAAGAATCCGTTCCGTTTCATCTTCATCACTTTCTGATCTT
>CAYXXA010000021.1:0-19272 GCA_964468965.1 uncultured Candidatus Peribacteria bacterium | reverse complement strand
TATGGCGCTACCTTACACCATAATTTTAACTTTAGTGGGTTATCTTTCTCAATAACCCCACTCGTTTCCCGAAGTGCTAACCGTGAGCAAATTGGAGACTTGTCTCACAATTGCTTCGGGAAACGAAAAGACCCCGTGTTGCGCAATGCAATCGGGGTCTTTAAACATGTGTTTTTAGCTTCTTCCCTTTTTTATCCTTTTTGCTAAAGGCCATCTTGTAAATGGCTCCAGCCATGAGTTGCCTTTTTCAAAAACTTAAAAAACAAACTTTTGACATCCAAACTAATAGCGAATATAATGGGTGCGTATTACGCTTGAAGTTTATCCTCAACGCAATATAACTTCCATAATGAAAGCTTGCGAATGCGAGCTTTTTTTATAGTATATTTTCGCCTCTCGAGGCAACTAGTTAGCTGGTGGCGGTTTGGTTTTGGGGATGAATCAAGTAATATAATGGAAGTTATGTTGTGTTTATACCTCATCGCCTCCGCTACTGGTTTTCTATTTTTATGTTAAAATTGTTGGAAAAATTCTTCCGCTACCACTCGATTTATTTCCAAAAAATCTTGATGTGGTTTGGAAGCTATTCCGTTAAGTAAGGCTTGAAAAATCGCTTCGTTGTCTTTCGTGTCCCCACCAGCTATTTCACTAAAATCTTTCACACTCGTAAATCCATAATCCTCTGGGGAAAATGTTCCACTATGAATATTTCCTCCATCCATTCCCGATATCCAAAATTTCGTCGCTCCACCAATTGAGACATCATCCAACCCAAACATCGTATCATGGACAAATATCACTTTTCGTCCTAGATAGGTGCAGACCTCCGCTAGTTTTTCACCGATCTCAACACTTGAAACACCCGTCATCTGAGCGGTTAATCCTGATACTGGATTGAGAATCGGTCCTAAATAATTAAAAATTGTCGGATGCCCAAGTGATTGGCGGATTGGAGCTAAAGGCTTCAGCGCAGGATGAAACGCTGGAGCAAAAACAAAAGCAAGATTATTATTTTCTAAGTTTGTGATCACACTTTCAGGCGTTGTTGAGGTTTCGAGCTTTAGGTTTTCAATCAGATCAAAAGACCCAACTCTTCCAGAAGCGGCTTTGTTCCCATGTTTGGCAATCGTGAATTTCTCCGATAACTTGATCGCTAAGACGGTTGAAAGATTGATTCGTGTTTTTCCTGAACCACCTGTTCCACAGACATCAAATATTTTTTTATCTTTCAGTTTATCGATAGTTCTCGTCTCGACAAGAATCATTCGTTTTTGCAGTTCTTCTACAAATTCAAGAATATCCGATACCGTTTCTCCTTTTTCATGGAGTTTCGTAAGCATCTCCCCCACCTTTTCTGGTTGGTCTTCCGCGTGATCGAGAACGAATTGAGCGATATTATTCATGCTTTTTTAATCGTTATTTGCCCCTGATTGATCTTGGCAACAAATTTCCCTCCAAGGTTCTGTACCTGTGCCAATCTTGCTCCACAAGAAGAACAATAAATGTCCGTTCCTGTTTCTTTTGTTAGGTCTTCTTTAAATTGAGAATCGTAGTATTCAATGACTCGTTTTTGGTGTACCTTTATCCACCGACCACTTCCCCCTTTTTTATATTTTAGGAGTTTGTGTCCACATTTACAGCCAAGTTCCAATTGCTTAAATCTCATGATAAAAAATTCTTCAAAATATCCATCCCCACCTTTGTCCCTACCGATTCGGGATGAAACTGCACCCCAAATATTTTTTCATCTTGATTTTCAAATGCCATGATCAGCTTTTCTGCATCAGCGGTTTCGGCTGTTATCTGTAAGTTCGATGGGAAATTTTTACGATCTACCACCATCGAATGGTACCGCATCCCTTCAAATTCATCAGGAAAATCTTTAAACAATCCTGCTTTATTCAGTACTTTCATCTTCCACCGTTTCCCATGCTGAGGTTGTACCTTAGTAATGTTCCCACCAAAAAACTTCCCAATCATCTGATGCCCAAGGCAAACGCCTAGAACTGGAATTTTTCCTTTGAATTGCTCAAATAAGGCTGGACCAATACCGACATCATCAGGATTCTCCACCGTACCCGGACCTGGAGAAAAAACTAAGTAATCAGGGTTTAATCTTTCGGCTTGTGCAACCGTGATTTCGTCATTTCGCTTCACGATCACCTCCACCCCTAGTGATTGAAAATATTGCACTAGGTTGTACGTAAAAGAGTCGTAGTTGTCGATGAGTAGTAGTTTTTTCATTTTTATAACCTTTTTAGTTTTAATTGTTCACGGATAAAGAAAAGAAGCCCCCCCAAAATCAGTACCGCTCCCATGAATTTTTGCCAAGAAATAATGTCTCCAAATAAGAGATACGCCCCAATAAGAACAAAAACAGGCTCGATAAGTAAAAAGAAATTCAATTTCGATATGGGTAAAAATTTATGGGCTTCAAAGTAACAGATACGACCAAGGAAGAATCCAAATACTTGCGAAATCCCTAGTATTAAAAAAACAATCGGTGATACCAAGGTAATCTTACCTTGCGGTAAAAATATGATCGCCAAAATTATAGAAATAAGTAAAACCCGTAAAAGCGAAAAAGGCATTGCTGTAATATTTTTTCCAAATTTTTTCACGAGTAAACTCTGTAACGCATACAAACTCGTCGACACTAAAACCAATAAAGAAGACCCTAAAGAGGTTTTCCCATCTAAGTTTGAAATCAAAAAAATACCAATAATCGCAATTAAAATACCTAGCAACTCTCGTAAAGATACTTTTTCATGAAGAAATAAAAAACCAAGAAGAAACGCAAAAATAGTTTCTGATTTTGAAAGCAGAGCAATTGGTCCCGACCCAGCCTGTGAAACCGCTAAAAACCATAAAAATGACCCAACCGCCGTCAGGATAGAGATCATAAAAATAAGTTTTTTATGTAATCGAAACTCCGTTATAAACCCTACCCTTCTTTGTGATGAGGCTAGATAAAAAGGCATTATCATTATAATCCCACCCCAGAAACCCCAAAACATAACATTCACGGCAGATATCCCTTCAACGGACCGATAAGTAAAATCTACTAAAAGATAGGAAATCGTTGCTCCCAAAATAAACCCGAGAACCAAAAGGTATCCTTTGAGATGATCTGGTAAATTTTGATAATATTTTTTCATTTTTTCTTCTCTATAAAATTAATTATTTTACACAAACTCTTCGCCTTATTGTGAATCTCTAGCCACTCTTTTTTGGGATCACTATCCTGTACAATTCCCGCTCCTGTTCGAAATTTAATCACGCCATTCTTTAGGGCAAAACTTCGAATCGCGATACAAAATTCCATATCTCCATCAGCGGAAAAGTAACCAACAGCCCCACCATAAAGATCACGACGATTGGGCTCAATTTGGGAAATCAGATCAATCGCTCGGATTTTCGGTGCCCCCGACAATGTCCCTGCTGGGAAAATCGATTTGAAGAAATCTATCGCCGTTAGATTAGGTTTTAAAACCCCTTCAATATCCGTCACCAAGTGCATAAGATTCGCAAAATTCTTTGCATATTTTTCTCGTGTAATTTTTATTGATCCTGTTTTACAAACTCTCCCAAGATCATTTCGCCCGAGATCAATCAACATATCATGCTCCGCATTTTCTTTTGGATCATCACACATTTCTTGCCGTATTTTTTCATCGTCAGCTAAATTTTTTCCTCGGAACCGAGTCCCTGCAATTGGTGAATAGATCACTTTCTCCTCTCGCTTTGATCCGAGAATTTCTGGACTTGCTCCGGCTATCTGACCGTGTTTACCAAAATCAAGGAAGAATAAATGTGTGGTCGGTTCAATTTCGCGAAGAGCCGCATAAAAGTCCAATCCATCTTTTTTGGTTCTCGCCTTAAATCCATTGGAAACAATCATTTGAAATATTTCTCCATCTAATATTTTTTGCTTCGTCCATTCTACTTTTTGTATAAACTCTGATTCTGTTTGCTCTGACTCAAATACAGAAAAATCCGTATTTTTTTCATTTTGAATGTCCTTTGTTGATAAGGACGAAAATTTTATCACCCCTACGTCATTTAATACGGCTTCATTTTCTGCGTGAAACCGATCCCCTTTTCCAAAGTGTGTCTGAATGGCAAAAATCTTCTTTTCTTGGTGATCAAAAATAAAAAATCTCGAAAATTCATAAAACAAAGCATGAGGATTTTTCCCCTTTTTTATTCCCCGCTCTTCTACTCGAGACTCTATCTCATGAAAAACTTCCCAATTAAAGTATCCAATCAACCCACCCGAAAGATGAAAACTTTGAGGAAATTTAGTACACTTTGCTAAAGCTTTTTCGATTTTTTCAAAAGAATTTTCGTGACTTACAACCTCCTGAATAGGATTAAAAGCAATAAAGGAAAAAGGACTTGTTTCGTCCGACAAAGCGGCTTCAAGCAAAGCTACTGGCGTTCCAAATTTTGAACGTACCGCTGAAAATACCGAAATTGGAGAATGGTGTTCTTTGTAATCGTATACTTCTAATAACATTATTTTTTATTAAAAAATTTTGGAAAGAAATCCTTTCCAATACCTTCTTTCAGTTCGTGAGAACCTCTTGTTATTTGGGTAAAACTGATACCCAATTTCTTCGCAATTATTCGTTGAGGAACTTTTTGCAACAGTAGGTCGATTAGGGCCACTCTACCCTCAAGCGTATCTCTCTCTTTGGGCGTAAAAAACGACTGAAAAAAATCTTCAATTTCTTCCGCACTAAGCATTGAAAGTTTCTTACTTAAAGAGGATATTGAGTTTTTATACATGACTTGTACTTGTGTAGCGGTACAAACTTAGTGCTTCCAAAATAAAAAAGCAATTATTTTTTTAAGAAACTCTCTCTTAATACTACAAAGAAACTGCCTATTAAAAATTTGACAAGGGGTAAATAGTTCGTAAATTTAGAGATACAAAGATCCGTTTTTAAAGATTATTTAAGTACTTTTATTATGACTACCCAAGAAGATAAAGTGAGTTTTTCAACCCTTATGAATAACCTCTTGAGCCTGCTAACAGACAAGGAACGTGATGTTATTAAACGTCGGTTTTCACTCCACGGCAAACCAAAAGAAACACTAAATAAAATCGGAGAAAGCTACTCTATAACAAGAGAACGAGTGAGACAAATTGAAGCTGTTGCTTTAAAGAAGTTAGCTCGAATTTCTATGGATCCCTATATGCAAAAGATTCATAAGCTAGCTTTTAGTATACTCCGTGATCATGGATCAGTCATGTCAGAAGATCTACTTATTTCTGAGGTATTAAAATCACTCAATGATACAAAGGGTATTGATGCTAATGCCATGAAGCTCGCTATGCGAACTTCTAATCAATTAGTTAAACAGGAAAAGAATCAGTTTTATCGATCTTTTTGGCGAACATCCGAAACACCACTACTAACAGTGAAAGACTGTATTAGAAATGTTAAAAAGGTGCTACGAAAAAATAAAGATGTCATGACGGTTCAACAGATTTCAAAAGCTCTTGCTGGAGCTTTTTCTCCTGAGATGATTCAGTCTGTTCTTCATATTGATTGGGAATTTAAATCAACAGAATATGGTTGGGGACTTACAACTTGGCGACACATTAATCCTCGATCAATTAAAGATAAGATCATGATTATCTTTAAAAAGATAGGAAAGCCACTTCACTTCAACGAAGTTATCAATCACGTTATCAAAGATTTTAAAGCCAAAAAAATGGTGACACATCAGGCCGTTCACAACGAACTTATTCGTCACGATGAATTTGTTTTGGTTGGACGAGGAATTTATGCACTTGCCGAATGGGGACTTCCTTCTGGGACAGTATGTGACCTTATTCAGTCAGTACTGACTGAAAATGGCGAACCAATGAAACGACAAGATATCATCAAAGCCGTTCTCAAAAAACGAGATATTCGACTTGGAACAATTTCTCTAAACTTACAGAAGTACCCATTTTTCAAACGAGTTGGGCGTGCTGTTTATGAATATGATGCCTCCCTTGATACACGAAAAAGAAAACGACGAGGCTAGCCTTTAAAAAATAAAAGTTACTAAAAAACCGTTATGAGGATAACGGTTTTTTATTTTTCACCTAAAACTTCTTTTTTTACATACCGAACTTCTTCTCAATTTCTTTAACAACGCCATTGTCTCCTACGAGATAGTCATCCAAAACAGCTGAAACTTCCGTTTTATAAACAACCTTTAGTAATTTATACACTAACTCATCTGGATCATCTGAAAAGACCATTCGATCGGTCACTTCACGACGACAAAATTTTAAAATATCTTCAATATGATCGGCTACACCACCACATCCAGTCAAGATTCCTAAAGGTTTTCCTTCATCATAGGCAACCGTAAATTCATTTAATGTCCCTGTGCCTCCAGGAAGAATAATGACACCATGACACGATCTAATATTTAAAATATCCCGTTCCATAAGCCCATATCCCGTAAACATGATATTATCATAATGTTCAATTGGAGACTGATATTTTTCTAAATGAGAACGAATCGATATAGCTGGCGAAACGCCTAGTACCTCACCGCCTGCTTGCTTCGCTCCTTTGGCAGCTTCATCTGGAAGACCTGGACACGCACCATTAACCAGAATACAGCTATTATTTGCTACGTTTTGTCCTACTTTTTGTGAATAGGATACTGCTTTTTTATTTCTCATAACATGCCCTGATGCTGATCCCATTACGCCAATCCTCGGTTTAGCTTCTGGCATAACATCAAAGAGATTTCGTACTGAGGTTTTTTCTTTCAATAGCGTTTGTGTTTGACTCATTTTATTTTTTTTAAGAATTTAAATTTATAGGAAGTGTTCTGAGCATTATAGCAAATTTTGGACGATGAAACAAGTGTAATATGATAAACAATAGTCCAAAGAGGAATGGAATAACCAGATCAACACGCTGAAACTCTAGAAGTGAATTAAAAATAGCGTGTAACCCCATCGCACAAAACATACCAACCATCATTTGTTCCTGATACAAAAGCGTAACGATTTTTAAATGAATAATTTGATGGATCTTATTGATAATTTTATGACGTGAAGCCTGTACAACTTCTTGGTAAAAAGACTCACCAAACCGTGCCACCCCATAGAAGTATCCAAATATCGCTGAAAAAGTAACATGTGCCGACACCGATATCGTTGAACGCATCAGAATCAGAAGGTAGATATCACTCCCCATAAGTTCTATATTACCTCGAAAATATAAAACATTCTCGACAAAAGCAAATCCTAGAGCGACAATAATGGCAAACTCAAGAGCATCATCAACCGACTGAATTTTAAATTCATCAGAAAAACGAAGGACTAAATGCTTAATAAATTCCTCCAACATTCCAACAATAATAAAAAAGTAAATTTTATCATTAACCGAAAAGGATGAAAAGTAAGTGTAAAACCCAAGAACGACACCAACTGATATAAAAAATATTGGTTCGTCCAACACTCGAATAAACTTTTTTCGAAAGGTTTTTGTCGTATCACTCCCTGATAAAACTTCTAACAAAAACATTAAAACCGCCACAAATAAAAATAAACCAACAGCGACAACAACGTCTACCATCAAAAATGACAAGAGTCTTGGGAGAGACTGAACATGAACTAAGTCAGCAATAGACTGAAATATATTGAGATTTTCAAGATTAAAAATGGCCACATCCCAATACTTTTCATAAAGTTTAATCGGTAAAACCGATAGCATCCCCGCTAAAAAGGTTAACGCTACATATGTTTTTTTTTCTGGTTGTTTCCGTTGAAAAAACCACAACCACCCCAATACCGGTAATAAGGCGATAACAATGATTCCAAAAAACTGAGGTGTTAAATATGACATGAATTTTTATAAGTTCATGACATTTTAACATGTTTTGACACTTTATTCAAGATATATTTTTATAAGTCTTTTACCTTTTTTCCTACTTTCGTTTCTAGCAACGACGGCAATTTCCAAATATGTCCTTTCTCCTCACCATTGAGAGATAAACCCAACTCTGAACGAGCACAGATCATACCTCGACTTTCGACGCCTCGGATTGCCCGCACACCAATTTCAAAATCGGGTGATAATTTCGCCCCAACCGTAGCTACCACAACCACATCTCCAGCCTCTAGGTTCGTTCCTCCGCAGAGAATCGTTTCTATTGTGTCATTTCCAATATCGGTTTTTGTAACTTTTACTTTTGTCATTTTAGGATCTGGATGATCGGTTCGTTCCAAAACTTTTCCAATAACAATTTTAGGATCTAACTTCCTCAATCTTTCCATATCAGAATCAGTTAAACTCAAGATAGAGGCTATATCTATTTTGTCATGACATGCACCACTACCACAGCAAGTTTTTTGTTTACTGGCACCGAAGACTTTCGAGAGAAATCCAAACATAATATTTTTTTTAGTAAATTCTTAAAAATTGTATTTTTTTTTATTTTTTTTACAATCAGAGTATTAATAAAACTGATTTTCACACATGTTCTTCTTTTCAAAAAAAGATAAAGTAAAAACAACAAACAAAGCTAAAAAAGGTCAAAAAAGCCTTATTACTGGTATTATCGTTGGTGGAGCAGTGGGATCGGTGATCTCGCTTCTTTTTGCACCTGCTCGTGGTTCAAAAACACGAAAACAAGTAGCGGAAAAAGGAAAAGCACTCTGGAAAGATAGTTCGAGTAAGGCGGAACTTTTTTTAGCAAAATATAAAAATAAGATAAAAGATCAGATTGATAAGTAAAATAACGGTATATAAAACATGAAACCAAACAAAAAGAACATAATAATTTCCGTGAGTATTATTATACTTTTTTTGTTGATTAGCTTGGTACTTATTAATCGAAATATAAAAATTAAAAACTGCTATCAACAGTACTGCCCTTCAAATTTTGATTGTGGATTTAGTCCAATGTGGGAGAGTTGTATGAATAAAGCCGAACGGTTTTTTTAATCAAACTTCTACAATCACATCAACCTTCTCATCATGTGCCTCAATGGGAATTTTTTCAACAACAGAAAATTTGGGCATAACCGCTATTCTTACCATTTTTTCATGCTCAGCTGAAGCTAACCATCGATCATAAAAGCCACCCCCTTTTCCCAGTCGGTAACCGTCCAAGTCTACCGCTACCGAGGGAATAAAAATTAAATCAGGTTTTTCATTCGAAGTCCCCTTTGGTAAAGGAGTGTTGGATAAACTTCGTAATTGATCGTTAACTAACTTTGGTTCAAGTATTCCAAATGTTCCAATCACTAAATCCGAGTAGTTTTTAATTTCACAAAATACCATTTCCTCGTCCCCCATAATCTTCGGGAAAAAGTAGTTTTTTTCTGGAAAGCGTCCCATCAATACTTTTGTAAAATCAATCTCTCGATCTTTTTGTGGAGCGTAGATATAGATGGTTTCAGCTGATAAAAAATCAGTCCTCCGTGAAATTTTATCAACCGCTTTTTGAGCAAGAACTTCTTTTTGAATTTCAGTCAGACCATTCCATTGCTGATAAACCGTTTGACGTAAAAAATATTTTTCCGCTCCAATCACATCATGCTCTATCTGCGTGTAAAGTAAATCAGCATTTTGAAATTTTATTGTTGGTCGAACAAATTTAAGAACATCAATTTCCAACACTTCTCCATAAATCTCCTGATCAAAGTTCAATAAGTGAACTTCACAAGTTTTTTCCCGTCCAAATGTTTTGAGTTCTCCAATATGCAAAATTCCTGATACTTGGTCTTTCTCGATCGACATCCGACATTTACAATAATAAACACCTTCCTCTATATTGGGCTTATGGCCTATAATTTTGAGGTTAGCCGTTGCAATACCAAACTTTGCCCCAATCTGAAGACCTCTTATGACCTTTCCCTGAAAAGAGTTTAAAGTTTTAAGTCCTAGACCCATCATTTTTTTATTATTCATTGCTCGCTAATTATCTATTGGATCTCCCCCCCCCCTAAACAAACGTTACCATCCAGTGAATAAAATACAGCCGCTTGTCCAGCCGTTACCGCTCGTTGTGGTGTTTCAAATTGAACTCGTAAAGATTGGTTATTACCATCTGCTTCTAGTGTAATCTTACATTTTTGATTTTCCTGTCGATATCGGATTTTACACAACAAATCAATTTCCTTCAATTTTCCACTGATAAGGGGGGTTAGTGGCGTTGACGGGTCAACCCAATCCAATTGCCCAACTGTCAATTTACTCGAAAAAAGCTTTGGATTGTCATCATTCTGACAAACAATAATCTGATTTTTTTCAATATCTTTGGTTAACACAAACCATGGTGCTTCAGGATACCCACGAACACCGCCAATATTGAGATTTCGACGTTGTCCGATAGTGTAAAAAGAAAGCCCAATATGTTGACCAATAATATCGCCTTTTTCCGTCACAATATCGCCTGGTTCTTGATGCAAATATTTTTTGAGAAACGTCATATAGTCACGTTCTCCCACAAAACAAATACCCGTTGAGTCTTTTTTATTCGCATTTTCAAAACCAGCATCTTGTGCCATTTTTCGTATTTCAGATTTTGGATAATCTGCCAAAGGAAAAAGAACTTTTTTCAACTGGTGTTGCTGAAGAGTATAAAGGAAATAGGTTTGATCCTTATTCGTATCGACAGGGGTTTGCAGCTCAAACAAACCCGTTTCTTTATTAAAAACATTTCGTGCATAATGTCCCGTAGCGATAAAATCGGCCTTAAGTTTTTCCGCATGATGAAGAAACTGTTTAAACTTAATAAACTTGTTACACAAAATATCGGGATTGGGGGTTCGAAATAGCCGATGTTGTTCCAAAAAATAAGCAAAAACATCATCCCAATACTCCTTCGCAAAATTTACCGTATAGAAAGGGATTCCTAGCTTTGTCGCTACATTTCGAGCATCAATCGCATCAACCGCTGCTGGACAGTGAGGATCATCAGCATCATCCCAATTTTTCATAAAAATACCAATCACCTCATGCCCTTGATCAACTAAAATCTTCGCTGTTACCGCAGAGTCCACCCCACCAGAGAGCCCAACGACGATTCTTGACTTTTTCATTGTGAAAATACTAATAACTCATATGCCGTCATCCTAAGTTTTATTATCCTCTGTTTAGTGCCAACAAAGGACTTCATACTAATTGGATCAAAACTAAGGCCCTCTCTGATTCAGAGAATTCTTCATTTACTTTTTCCATTCAAAATAGCTAATAGGTGCCTTTACACAAAGAACATCGCTACCGACGATACCAAAAAAATAATCAAGAATACCACTGCAAAGATTTTGAGACCGAGTTTTTTGTTAAATTTCATCGTTAAATTTTTATGGATTATACCTTTATGATTTTGAAACTCAAAATCTAAAAGAGAAAGTAGCTAAGATTAGGAAGCCGCACCACTTACCTTCGCTGGTGCAATAACACTATCACCAAACTTCCACCCTGGTTCAAGAACCTCTACAACTGTTCCAGGCTTACCTTCAGCTTGCATCAGGACTTCGTGAAAATGTGGATCAATTTTATCACCCTTTTTAGGCACAATTTTTTCTAGTCCTTGTGATTGCAATCCTTCAAAAAATTTAGCAACCACTTTTTGAGCATCTTTGTCTTTCGAGTGGTCAATACCTATCTGTAATTCGAGAAATCGAGGAAGAAAAGGCTTAACGAAACTAACAACCGAAGATGTATGCCACTGTGCTTTTTCTTCACTTTGTCGACGTTGAAAATTTTGAAGATCCGCTAAAGCTCTTAGTTTCGCTTTTTCGGCATCTTCCAATTTTTTTTGCACCTCTAATAACTGGTTTTCCAATTCTTCAATTTTTTCCAGAAGAGGTGTTTTCTTAGATTTACTGACTTTAGCTGTTTTTTTTGTATTATTCATCATGAACAATATAGAAATATCTAGATAAAATTCAAATTATTGTTCATTGTTAATTGTTAACTATATTAATTTCATGAAAAGAGTCCGAACCCATGTCAACCCCCTTTCTATTCTTCGTGAACACCATTTTGACGGATTTGGAAATGATCAACCTATTTTTGTTGACATTGGCGCATTCAAAGGTGAATTTATGGATGAACTTTCCCATAAATTTCCAGAACACAATTACGTGTGTTTTGAAATCCGAACACCCATTGCCAATAAGCTGAAAGTGAAATTTGAAGGACGGAAAAACTTTGTTGTCTTTGATGGTGATGCCGCTCGAAACTTTCAGTCAATCCTTCAACCATGTCTAGCTCAAGGTGCAAAAATTAAAAAAATATTCGTCAATTTTCCTGATCCGTGGTTTAAGGATAAACACAAAAAACGTCGATTTATCAACCCCCAATTTTTAGAAAATGTAGCAACATGGTTGCCCAAAGAAGTGGAATTTATTTTTCAAACTGATCAAAAATTTTTATTCGACGAAACTCTTGAAGTCTTAAGGGAATCACCTTACAACCAAATTGAGTTCTTCGAAAACTCAGCCTACAATATTCCCACAGATTGGGAAAAGGTGAAAATGGAACAGGGTAATAAAATTTATCGAATGAAGTTTTGGCAGAAATGATAAAACTTTATTTGTAAAACACTCTATTTTTTCTTTGCCACCCGTCTTTTCCCTCTCGCTTTTTTAGCAGGAGCTTTTTCCACAATTTCCACCGCCTCAGCTTTCGTTAGCTTTTCTGGATTTTCCACTGATTTTGGAATCCTCACATTCCCTTTGGCTTTTGATTTAATATAAATACCATACGGCCCTCGAAGAATTTCGATTCCAACATCATCCCACTGAGCAATATATCGATTTTTATCAATTTCAATTTTTTCATCAATCAATTCAAGGGCTCGCTCAAGCGTGATTGTTCCTGGTTCATCACCAGGAATTTCTTCACCATCTTCTCCAACAGTTTTCTTTTTCAGCGAGGCATTAATCTTCCCACACTTAATATATGGTCCAAATCGTCCAAGACTTACTAAAACATCTTCACCGTCTTTATTCTGTCCCAATACTTTTGGAAATTTAAACTGTTCTAAGGCTGTTTCTAATGTGATTGAGTCAATCGTTTCTCCTTCTGGAATGGAAGCAAATTTTGGCTTATCCTCGTCATCTTTTGTCCCAATCTGAATCATAGGTCCGAACCGTCCCAGTCGTGCGATTACGGGTTTTCCAGATTTTGGATCTTTTCCTAAATCCCGTGATTGAGACGCTTCTTCTCGTGAAATACCTCCAGCCGCTTCAACGGTTTTGTGAAATTTCCCATAAAAGTCCTTAATCATTTTATTCCACTTGGTTTTTCCTTCTGCAATCGCATCAAATTCTTCTTCAACTTTGGCGGTAAATCCAAAATCAACCACATCTGTAAAATGCTTTACAAGGAAATCGGTTACAATTTTCCCGATTTCTGTTGGAAAAAGTTTATTTTTCTCTGCCCCGTAATTCTCAAGATGGGAAGACTCTTCAATGTTTTTTGATTTTAAAACCATTAATCGTGCAGATCGTTTTTTTGCCTCAAGTCCTTTTTTCTCCACATACCCTCGATCCTGAACCGTAGAAATAGTAGGCGCATACGTTGACGGACGACCGATCCCCATTTCTTCCAATTTTTTCACAAGAGAAGCCTCCGTATACCGTGCTGGTGGACGAGAAAAAGTCTCTGATGCCGAACACTGCATTAACGCCAAAGACTGTCCTTCTTCAATCGGTGGAAGCATTTTTGCTTCCTCTTTTTCATCTTCTTCATCGGTGCCCTCTAGGTAAACTTTTAGAAATCCATCAAATTTCAATACCTCCCCTTTCGCTATAAATTTTTCATCAGTGGTTGAAATTGCAATTGAGGCCACCGTTCGTTCAATTTTGGCATCAGCCATTTGAGAGGCGAGTGTTCGTTTCCAGATCAAGTCATAGAGCCTTTGTTGATTTGATTCCCCTTCTACGCTATCACAACTCATATCTGTTGGACGAATAGCCTCATGGGCTTCTTGTGCACTCGCTGATTTTGTCTTAAATTTTCGAGTTTCCACATATGCTTTTCCATAAGCTTTTTCAATCTGGTTAGCGGCTTCCTTAATCGCTTGATCAGAAAGATTGAGAGAATCGGTACGCATGTACGTAATTTTCCCCGCTTCATACAGTCGCTGAGCAACCATCATTGTTTGCTTCACGGAAAACCCAAGTTTTCGACTCGCTTCTTGCTGTAGTGTTGAGGTTGTAAATGGAGCTGATGGGGATTTTTTCCCTGGTTTCTTCGTGAGTGATTCAACGAAAAAGTCTGCCTCTTTAATCGTTTCTAAAAATGATTTAGCTTCATCATAACTCGTAAATCGTTTTGGGAGTTCGGCTTTTAATACTTTTTTATTGCCAAGATCAAATTCTGCCACAATCTTAAAAGAAGAAGCTGCTTCAAATTTTTCAACCTCTCGCTCTCTCTCCACAATCAAACGAACTGCTACCGACTGAACTCGTCCAGCCGAAAGCCCTGCCTGAATTTTACGCCACAAAACAGGTGAAAGCTCATATCCCACTAACCGATCAAGAACTCTTCGTGCTTGCTGAGCATCAACTAAGGGTTGATTTATGACACGTGGCGATTTCACGGCCGTATTTAGTGCTGTTTTGGTAATTTCATGAAAAACGATTCGTTTTGTCTTCTGAGGATCTAATTTCAACGCATGACAAACATGCCATGCAATCGCTTCTCCTTCACGATCTTCATCGGCAGCTAGCCATACTTCTTTACCTTTCGCTGCCGTTCGCAACTCTCGAATAACTTTTTTCTTATCATCACTTAGGACATACTCTGGTTCAAATGTTCCACCCTCAATATCCAATCCCATTTTTTTTCGAGGCAGATCTCGAATATGACCAAAGGAAGATTTAACGGTAAAATCTTTTCCTAAAAATTTTTCAATAGTTTTGGCTTTGGCAGGCGACTCAACGATAACTAAGTTTTTCGACATATTTTTTCAGTTTAATTCTTTTTATTTTGTCCTTCATAATTTCCTCAAACTCTTATAAAAATCAAGGAAATGGTCAAAAAAGAGTGTAATGAAAAAAATAATCACCAAATTATTGACTTTTCTACTTAATTTACCTTAATAACCTTAAGTAACTGTAAATATATTCCCAAAAAATAAACCTATGAGCCAATCCCAAGAATTCAGAAGCATCACTTCATTTGAGTCAAGTTATAACTATTTAACGGAAGCTTTAAATTCACTTAGCACTAATAATATTCAAAAAAGTCCTGCCATTAATGAATTCCTCACTAGCCTACAAAACTGGTAGAATAAACAGGCCGATAGCGGTGTGATTCTTTCTTATGAAGAACATATTAGTGAACTTAGTAGATGAGCTTTTTCATTTTTAATAGCTTTTTTCGAAGCCAATCACGAAATATTTGATTCTTTGTCAGAAACTTATATTAACGCTCTTGAGTCAGGGACAATGACTTTCGAAGAAGCCCTTTCACGTTTCATCTCAATGCTAAAAAACACTCAAATAGCGCTTGATGATAATCCTAAACTAGACATTAACCCTTCCGTACGGGCTGAAATTGATTTCATATGTAACCAGATTACTACTAGTGCATCAGGATGGGAACGGGCTATTCGTGATTATCCCCAAACACCACTTGCCATATAAATCATTGCCCCAAACTATCTCGAATAACCGCTGGAACAACAGGACGTTTTTTTTCTTTTTTCGTTTCTGATCCTTGATAGGTAATATGTTCTTGTACAAATCGCATAACAGGGGCATACTGCTCATCACCTTCTATCCGAAAAAAACTTCGAGAAAAGCCTTTTCGTGGAAAGTCAGAAATAATTTGTCTTCCGATTTTTTTTCTGATAGAAACATCCATCACCTTCTCGGTCCCTATGATTTTCAACCAAAATAACACATTATCTAACTCAACCGAATCATCTGTCGTAAAACCAAACCGCATAATTTCGTTTTCCGTTACCGGAAAGGATCGAAATCGGTAAAATCCTGGTACTTTCATTTCAAACTCAAAGGGAACACTGACATAGTCTGTTGCATATTTTTCATACTGTTGAGGTGAAATAACAGAAGCATTAACAACTTTATCCGTTGACGTGTTATCTACTAATTTTTGATACACATTCATAATAATCTTAGCAATCTCCGCTCGAGATACAGGATTATCCGGACGAAACAGTCCATCAGGGTATCCGGTAATAATCCCCAAATCCTTAGCCGCCTGAATATACTGAAAATAACGATGATCTACCTGAACATCTGGGAAATCTGAAGTCGTTGCTAAGGTTGGTTCTTGATCTATAATCTCAAAAATAAGTCTCAAAACTTCCGCACGTGTAGCCTTTTCATTGGGATTAACGTTTCCATCCCAAAGATTTATATCTAAGCCTTCTGCAAGAGCAATCCAGTGTTTTGCCCAATGTGATTGAGCTAAAATATTCTGAGGCATAAGCCTTTGGTCTTCAATTGCTCCAGACATAAGAAAAGCTATCTTGGTAATCTCTGCTTTTGTGACCTGTCCTGAAGGGTTAAATATCCCCGTAGGATTGCCTAACTTATCCTTATAACCAGAAATCCATCCCTTTTCCTTCAGAAAGTTTACCGGCTCACTAAACCAATCGGTCGCATGAACATCGGAAAAGTTCACGATACGCTGTGCTGACACAGTTATCATGTTGATCGTAAAACTAATAAAAATGAAAACCAAAAAACGTAACATCACAACCTATACTATAATAGAAACAGTATAAAAACAATAATTTTAACTTGCACGGTTTAGCAATAATAATATATTTGAATCGCAGTTCTCGAGAAGTTCCTAGTGTTAATTCAGTTTTAGATTTAAGAGTAGAGAGTTCGATAATTGTTATTTAATTCTTTACCCCTATTTATTATGGAAACTAAGTTATTCATTGGCGGACTTGCTTGGGCAATCACAGATGATATGCTTCGAGAAGCTTTCGAACGAGCAGGAACGGTTACTTCTGCCAAAGTCATTACTGATCGAGAAACAAATCGTTCCCGAGGTTTTGGATTTGTCGAGATGGCAACACCTGAAGAAGCTCAAGCCGCTATCGATATGTGGAATGACCAAGAACTTGAAGGTCGTGCTATCATCGTAAATGAAGCTCGTCCTCGTGAATACTAAACAAGTGTTTTATTCGTAAAAAAAGCTCCGAAAGGAGCTTTTTTTATAAGCCATTTTTAACACCACTATCCTATAACTTTCAATTATTTGACGATTAATATTGAACTCTAGCGAATCTGAGCAAAAAAGTCATTTCTGAGCCCATCCGATTTTTCAAATGCACCAAGAAAACAGGTCGTTATTGTTTCCGCATTTACCTGTTTTACCCCACGTGCACACATGCACAAGTGTATTCCTGAAATAGAAATAGCCACCCCTTTCGGTTTTAATTCTTCAAACAATGTATTGGCTATTTGTACCGTCAATCGCTCTTGGTTTTGTAACCTTTTCGCAAAAACTTCTACCAATCGTGGTAATTTCGAAAGCCCCGTAATCGTTTTATCTGGAATATAAGCTATATCAACTTTTCCATAGAATGGAACCATGTGGTGTTCACAATGAGAAAAATAATCAATATCTCGAACTAAAAGCATCTCATTATACCCCTCATTGGTAAAGGTTTTTAAAACTTTTTTAGGATCTAGTGAATACCCTGAAAAAAACTCTTTTTGAGCTCTAGCGACTCGTTTTGGTGTTTCTTGCAACCCCTCTCTATCTGGATCTTCTCCAATATTTATAAGTAATTGTCGAATACAGTCCTCAGTTTTCATTAATCATCGATTTAATAGGATTTTGAGTCTAGCATTTCACGATGAAATAGCAATTATTTCAAACCATTCCCCTTTCGTAAGTAATAGTTTAACTTCCCCAAACCAACAATAACAAAATCTTTGTCGACAATCTCACTCCACGGTTTTAAAACAAAGTACCGATTTTTAATTTCTAGATGAGGAATTTTCAAATCTCGGGTATGAATCACCTCATCATTATACATTAGAATATCCAAATCTAGTTCACGATCATCCCATCTTTTGGCTGTAAAATCTCGTCCCGCATTTTCTTCTGCCTGCTTGAGGATATTCAAAAGTTTGTGTGGTTTTGAGCCCCATATAGAATACCATGGCGGTCGAAATTTAACTGCCCAAACCGCGTTACTAAAAGTATTTTTAGCCACACCTCCAACCGGTTTATTTTTGTAAATTTTTGATTTCTTAACAACTGATACGCCATGCTTACGTAAAAACTGCTCGGCTTGTGCAAATATTTTTTTAGCATTACCAATCGAAGAACCAACACCAAGATAAATCATTTTTGGAGGAATAATGATGATCTGCCTCTTAAAGCTAGCAGTGATACTGATATATTACAAGAGCCTTCTTTCCCTAAGCGATAAAGTCCTCTACTAATTTTTCACTCAACCCCGTATAATTTTCTGTTTTTAGATTCTGAAGTCGCTTTTTGTCCTCGTCATCAATATCCAGTTCTTTGATAAATTCTTGAATTTCATCAAAGGTTAAAGCTCGTCCTCGTGAAAAATCTTTAAGTTGTTCATAAGCATCATGATGACCATTTTTTCGTAAAACGGTCTGCACGGCTTCGGTTAAAATTTCCGGAGCTTTTCGAAGATCTGCGAAAAGCACTTCTTCTTTTATCTCTAACTTCCCAAGTCCTTTCGACAGTGATCGAAGCGCGAGTAAAAAATGTCCAAAAACCAGTCCAAAATTTCGTTGCAGGGTTGAATCTGTCAGATCTCGTTGCCAACGAGAAATCGGTAACTCATCTGCTAATGTTCGCGCAACCCCACGGGCTAGTTTTAAGTTTCCTTCCGCATTTTCAAAATCAATAGGATTTACCTTGTGTGGCATAGTGGATGATCCAACTTCGCCCGCTATCATTTTTTGCCCAAAATACCCAAGAGAAACATACCCCCAAATATCTCGACAAAGATCAATCATAATGCTCGAAAGCTGTGAAAGATTATTGAGGATAGCGGCTTGTGCGTCATGTGATTCAATCTGTGTCGTCAGTGGATTCCAGGTAAGAGCAAGTCGATCTTCTATAAACTCTCGTGACAACTCAATCCAGTCCAGTTCTGGGAAAGCAACAACATGGGCGGCATAATTTCCAGTTGCCCCATTAATTTTTGCCAGAAAAGAAACACTATGCATAGCCTCTGCCACACTATTGAGCCGATGGTAAAAGACCGCCATCTCTTTTCCCATTGTTGAGGGAGTAGCATTTTGTCCATGTG
>CAYXXA010000020.1:0-19606 GCA_964468965.1 uncultured Candidatus Peribacteria bacterium | reverse complement strand
CTGAAATTCTTGAACGTTTGCAATACTTGTTTTTCATTTATATGAGCAGGATAAACTATTGTTTATTACCTCTCAACTTTCATTGAACCACAAAAAATATAGCTGATATTTTCAACCTACGAAAAGTATGCCAAGAATTCTTCTTTTGAAATATTTTCTTTTTCTAAAAGGTCTTTGGCAATAGTCTTTAAGAGATCCATCTTATCGATTAAGATCTTCGTACATCGGTCTTCCGCTTCTTGCACAAGTTTCTGTACTTCAATATCGATGAGTCGTGAAGTTTCTTCTGAAAATTCATTCCCACCATCAATATCAATTCCCGCAAACCCTCTATTTTTTTTATGGAAAACAACTGGCCCAATTTTGTCCTGATCACCCATTCCGTAAGTCATAACCATTCCTCGTGCAATAGCCGTAATCCGCTCAAGGTCATTAGAAGCCCCCGTTGTCGTCTGTCCAAACATAAGTCGCTCAGCAATCCGTCCACCGTGAAGCGAGACCATTTCATCTTTCATTTTCGCTTCAGAATTGAGGTAGGTGTCTTCTTCCGGAAGAAACCATGTTACCCCCAATGCACCACCTCGGGAGATAATAGAAATTTTATGCACTGGTTCACAATTTTCGGTAAAATGCCCCGCCAAGGCATGTCCAACCTCATGATGCGCAATGATTTCACGTTCTTTATCGGTAATTCGTCGTGATTTTCGAGCCGCACCAAGTGAAACTTTTTCAACCGCATCATCTAGTTGAGCTTGTGAAATTGTTTTTGTCCGTTCCTTTACTGAAGCAATCGCGGCTTCATTGAGAACATTTTCAAGATCAGCGCCAGAAAATCCAACCGTTTTTGACGCAATCGTTTGAAGATCAACATTTTTTGATAATTTTTTATTCTTAACGTGTACTTTTAGAATTTTCAACCGAGCGTTCATATCAGGAAGATCAATATGAACTCGCCGATCAAACCGACCTGGTCGGAGAAGGGCTTTGTCCAAAACATCTGGACGGTTAGTAGCCGCTACTACGATCACTGAAGTATCTGGCTCAAATCCATCCATCTCTGTCAAAATCTGATTAAGCGTTTGCTCTCGTTCATCATGACCACCTCCTGATCCATTTCCTCGCTGTTTCCCAATTGCATCGATCTCATCGATAAAAATAATCGCTGGCGAGTTCTGTTTTGCCATTTTGAAAAGATCTCGTACTCGACTAGCCCCAACCCCAACAAACATTTCCACAAATTCTGACCCTGAGACCGAAAAGAAAGGCACTTTCGCCTCACCCGCAATAGCCCTTGCCATCATTGTTTTTCCTGTTCCGGGTGGACCAACAAGAAGAATTCCTTTTGGAATTTTAGCTCCAGCTTTTTGATACTTTTTAGGATTTTTCAGAAAATCAACTAACTCCATGGTATCTTCTTTTGCCTCATCTGCCCCTGCAATATCTGAAAACTTTGTTTTGTGTTTTTCCTTGTTGTAGGTCTTTGCCTTAGATTTTCCAAATCCAAAAGGGCCTCCTCCGCCATTCATTCCTCCAGCTTTTTTCGAAAGAAAAATCAAAAACATAATCAGTAAAAAGAAGGGCGCAATCCCAATAATAATATTCGTCCACATTTTACTTCCAGAAGTATCCGCTATCTCGACTTCTGTCATCCGTGATGGATCGTTTAGTCCCAAGTCTTTAACATTAGCACTTGGTTCTTTAATCGATTTGTATAGTTTTCCCTGTCTGTCTTTTGCTTCAATTTTCTGATCTTTAATCGTGATTTTTTCAAGCTCATTAGATTGGTATTTATTCAAAAGTTCTGAAAGAGCGATCTCTTGTACTTCTTTCTTTTGAAATAGGGCTTCATTTTTACTAAAGATAAGACTTGAAGCTGCTAAGACTAAAGCAATAATAAAAAGGTAATAGAAAGGATTTTTTTTATTCGGTTGGTTTTTAGGTCCAGATTTCATAACAATTAGCAATTAACAGTTAGCAGTGAATAATATTTCACTATTTTATTCAGATTCTATGAATTTTAAAATGAATAACAATCAAAATATTTCTTAATCATACATTGATGATTACTTATTGATCAAAGATAATCCGTAAAAAGGATTCCGTTGAGATGATCGTGTTCGTGAAGAAATATCCGTGCATCCCATTTATCCAATTTTTTTTCGCACCAGTGACCTTCTAAATTTTGCCATTTTACTTTCACTTTAGCTGGGCGCTTTACTTTTCCATATTCACCTGGGACAGACAAACAGCCTTCTTCCATTACCACCTGCTGTTTTGAAGCCTCAATGATTTCAGGATTGATCATCGTTACGACTTTGTATTTTTTTGTGGTTTCGTAGTTAAAGGTAACAAGGATAATTCGCTTCAAAATCCCCACCTGGTTAGCCGCAATACCAACCCCCTTAATTTCCGTCTTTGGGTCAGGCATTGTCATGGTTTCGTACATTTCATCGACCATACGGATAAGTTTCTCGTTAAAAACAGTAACCGCTTCACATTTTTTGCGAAGAAATTCATCGTTTTGCTGAGTGGTAACAATTTCAAACATATGCCTTATTTATAGTAAAAATACGGTACAAAGCAATTATAAAAACGATTTCAACACGCTAACCAGCATTGTTTTCTTTGCTTCTAGGCTCATTTGATTTTTTGCCTCAATCCGAATGGCAATCTTTGGAGACGTATTCGAACACCGGATAATCGCCCATTCTCCATCGTTCCAGTCGATTCGAACGCCATCAATAGTATTTATTTCCCCGTCAATCTTCATGGACAAAAGTTTATCTTTCACGTTATCAAGTACTTCAAATTTCAACTCATCATCAACGGCTACCTTTTCTGAAAATTCTAGAAGGTTTGGCCAGTTCGTAGTAATTTCTTCTATTAGTTTAGGCGTCGCTTCAATAGCCTGAATAAACCGAAGACTCGCCAAACACGCATCGTCATGTCCGTAAAAATTCTCCCCAAACATAAAGTGCCCTGATTGTTCTCCGCCTAGTAAAGCCTTGTTTTTATGCATCGATTCTTCGATAAAAGAATGCCCTGTTTTAGAGAGAATTGGATGTCCACCAAGGGACTTTATTTTTTCAAGTAAGGTGGCTGAAGTCATAGCATCAAGAATGATTTTTTCACCAGGATTTCGACGTAGAAAATCCGAAGCCAACACATACATGATCTTATCCGCATTAAGCATTGTCCCATCGGACAAAATAATTCCAACACGATCGCCATCTCCATCGTAAATAAAAGCCAAATCCGCTTTTTCTTCTTGTAATTTGTCTTGGGCCCATTTTAGATTTTCTGGTCGTTCTGGGTCGGGTTGATGGTTCGGAAAATTACCATCTAAGTCACAAAAGAGCCTAATAACCTCATGTCCAAAGTCTTTCAAAATTTTTGGGTAAAATATTCCTGAAACCCCATTTCCCGCATCAATAACAATCTTCATAGGTGATTGATCAGGGGTAATAGATTTTATCTTTTTTTGATAGGCTGTGGCATAATCAACCTTAACGCATCCATTGGCACAGGTTCCAAAATCTTGTTGAACTTTCGGGGTTATTTGCTGTGTGAGTTTTCGTATTTTTTGAATTTCCTCACCACAAACCGCTCCACTACGGTCGGTTAGTTTTAATCCATTGTCTGCGGCAGGATTATGTGAAGCTGAGATCTGAATAGAAGCGTCAAAATTTCCCTCATGAAGAGCAAAAAAATTGATAGGCGTTGGCAGTGTTCCACCCCAAGTTACATCCGCACCACTAACCGTAAGTCCTGTAATAACCGCTGGAAATAGCATTGGCATCGACAACCGCCCATCGCCTGAAACAAAAATTTTAGGATTTTTGATATTAAATTTTTCAGCAATATACTGTCCATAGGCCTGTGCAATCATATAAAAACCATCTTCATCAAAGTCGATGAAAGCCACACCTCGAATGTCATAGGCACGAAATATTTTGGGATTGAGAATCATAGAAGTAAATTAAAAATGACAAGTTAAAAATTACAAATTTTCAGAATAATAACAATTAAAATCAGGCTTGTTTCCCTGATCCAGAATACAGTTTCTTTAAGGCGAAGGATATCGCGTTTTCTAGTATTAAGATCCTTTTATTTACTAGTATGAGCGATATTGTACTTTTACGATTCACCATGTTTTAATCGTTCTGAATGACAAATCGCTATTTTTTATTATCATAAGATTATGGCACTTACGGACTACACAGGACATAATGAAACTATTAAACTAAAGTTTGGTCTTAGTTTTCGATATATGGTAATTCAAACTTTTTTCTGGTTACTCTTATTTGGTTTATTAACCTTTATTGCCCCTCAATCATCTATTATTCAAGGACTTTTAGCCGCGATGATGAGTTTAATTTTACTCTATTTATGGATAATTTTTTGGACAACCACTTACTTTATAACAGAAACAAAAATCTATAAAAAAACAGGGGTCATTTGGACAAAACTCATCGAATCTGGTAAAGAAGATGTCACCGATATTACGATTCAAAAAACCCTTCTTGATCGCCTAATTTATGGAACAGGAACCATAAAACTCAACACAGCAGGAGGTCCAAAAATTGAATTGATCTTGGAAAAAGTCGATAACCCTGAGATGAAGAAGAAAGAAATTTTTAGAATTTGGAAGAATTGATGATTCTTTACTTTTTTATAATCTGAAGAAGCCTATTAGTTAAGTTCTGACTTAGCAAAAGTTCCGATTTTTCTGAAGAGGTCATTCTTTTAGCTTCTTTAGCTTTTATTCTTGAGTAATCCAGTATTTTGAATGTATGAACTCCATCAAGAAGCTCTACTTGACCTAAGGTGTTAAACTCATTATCAAGCTTTGTAAGCGATTCATTTAAAGGAAATCGAGGATGATTAAAAATCACGCCTGCTGGATAAACACATCCTTGGTTAAAAACGTCAAACGAATCTATTTTAGGCTCAATAATAACGGCTAATCATTTTTTCCAACTTCGACAGGTATATTGAATTTCTGTACCAATAGGTAATAATTCTATCGTTTTTTCAGGATGTGGATCTCTAAGCGTCACCGAAATTCTTGGGTCAACTTTTCTTTCAAGCTTGGTAATCACACCATCAAAAGACTGAATATCCCAAAAATTAGAAAGTTGAGCAAGTTGTTCATACGGAGCCTTCTCGTAGATTTTAATTTCATTCATTATATATAAAGCAACCTAAAATTAAAATAAGATCAATCCCTTATCCGTTTTCGATAATACCTCCACCCAGTCCTTTCTCACGACCAAAATATCCTCTATTCGAATTCCAAATTTATCAGGATAATACAATCCTGGCTCACAGGTAACCACCTCATTTTCAATTAAAATATCTTTGCTTCGAGTGGAAATACCTGGTGTTTCGTGAATTTCAAGTCCAACACCATGTCCGAGCGAATGAGTGAAGTATTTTTCCTCTTTGCCCAAAATATCACGACAACTTTTTTCGAGATCCACTACTTTTACGTTGGGTTTGTATTGCCGTAAAATTTCGTCTTGTGCTTTAAGGCAAAATTCAAATTTACTTTGGTACTCCACAGAAGGCTTTCCAAAAATAAAATTCCGTGTCATATCGGAGCAATAGCCTTCAAACTTTGCCCCACAGTCGATCAGAATATTGTCATTTTGCTTTAATTTTCGATCGGAGGGATGGTGGTGCGGAATGGCCGAATTTTCTCCAAAAGCGACAATCGCATCAAAACTCAATTCAAATTTCCCCTTTTCTCGAATGGCGTGTTCAAGTTCAAAGGCAACTTGTTGTTCGGTAATTCCTTGTTTTAATTTAGACTTCAAAAATGGTACTAGTACGGAATCTACTTGATTTTGAGCTTTTCTAATTTTTTCAATTTCCACTTCGGTTTTCGTTCGTCGCTGTTTTTCCCAATGATTTGAAACTATTTCAAATTTTACGTTTGGAAATAGTTTTTTGTATCGTTCTAACTCCGCAAGTGTTACGGTGTCTTCTATTTGAAAAATACCTTTTTGTTTTTTACCGAATTCTTCCTTAAAATCTTTATCAAACAATTGAAATTTCCAACCTTTTGGTAAATTTTTTACCGCCATATCCGCATATCGAGCATCAGAAATAAGAATATTTTCTTCATTAGGCATCGTTATCACTATCCCGAAACTCCCATTAAAACCACAAAGCCACCGAATATTTTCAGACTTTGTGGTTAAGATAGGATGATGTTTTTTCATGGTTTCAAATTTTAAGTTTCAGGTTCAAAATCACTTTTTAGTATTTTTTTAAAATACTTAAAACCTAGATCTTCGAACTTGAAACTCTTTAAAAGTGCTCTTTTTATAAGCCGAGTTCTGTTTATTCACTCATTTATCTTACGACCTTGATATCACTATCAAGTTTCTATCCGCGAGACAAGTCATCGATCAACGTGGGAATAATACCACTCCTGAGAGCTTGGCCACTCGCGTCTCCGCATTTTAGGTTTTCCTATGATTAAGTGTTGCCACTTATCATCCCACGACCTCACTCGTTTGGGTATTTCACTATCGTCCCCGAAGGGATATATCTTTTCTGTTGCACTTTCTCTCTTTGTCGGTTTCCCGATAAAGGGACGGGCGTTACCCGCAAAATCATTATTCATGCGGCTCGGACTTTCCTATCACTATAAATAGCGATCGAGTGATTAAAAAGAGCAAGACCAAGTATACTAATTTTATCGTTAAAAACGAATTTTTATAGTAATAAATTTAAAATAAAATTTTTTAAAAATAGTATATAGCGTAGGATTTTTCCCTAAAAGTGATTACGTTATGAAACCATTATTCATTCTTGTTATTGTCATTGGCATTTTTTCTTTTTTTACTAGAATAGAAAAAATGAAGATCATTAAATTGGTATCGGTTATGGGGGTGTCAGTAGTTTTTATAGCCTGTGTTCCTAAGCAGGAAGATTCACCAGTATCACCCATTCAGCAACAAGTGCGTTCGGTGGTAAAGAGGTTGCCAGAAGCTCAAGAAAAACCATTAGTGGAAGTTTCCGAAGAAAAGAAGGAAGCGGATCAAATAACAGTAAAAACAGCGACAAAATCTAAAGTGAAAGTAGAAACAGATATGTCGAAACTTAAAAAGAGTAAGGGAAAGGAAGTATCAAAACCCAAAAAAGTTAAAAAACCACTACCCCAAGATAATATTTTTAAAGACCCATTGCCGGAGGATATTGAAATTCTACCCATAACGGAAGAAGACTTAAAAATCATGAAATAATGAAGTTACCTAAAAACTTACAAAATCTAAAAGTAGCGCTTGTAACTGACTGGCTTACCAATTTGGGTGGTGGAGAAAAGGTGGTGGAAGCGGTCGCGGCACTTTTCCCAAAAGCACCAATCTATACAACTGTTACTAATTTTGAGGCGGTAAAGTCAGCGTTTCCTGATCCGAACAGGGTAAAACCAAGCTATCTCCAAAAGATCCCTATTCTCAACAAAAGACATCAACTGCTTCTGCCCCTGCTTTCATCTGGTATTGAATCGCACGATCTTTCTGATTATGATTTAATTTTGAGTTTTTCTTCGTGTATTGCCAAAAATGCAGGACGAAAACGAAAAGGAAAACATATTTGTTATATTCATACTCCCGTTCGATATGGTTGGGAAATGGACTATGATCCAAGAGTTAAAAATTTACCTATTGGGTTGCGATCAGTGGCAAAATTTTTCCTAAAACGACTTAAAAACCATGATTATAAGCTAAGAAAAAACCCAGATTTGTATATCGCCAATTCCTCCGAAACAGCGAGTCGTGTTGAGAAGTTTTATCACCTTCCTTCTAAGGTTTTATACCCTCCTGTTGACATAAAAAATCTAGCATTTTCTCATAAAAAAGAAGATTATTACCTTGGGTTTGGGCGAATGGTGATTTACAAAAAATTTGATCTTCTCGTTGATACATTTCTCAAATTGCCCAATAAAAAACTAATTTTAGCTGGCGTTGGTCCACAAACAGAAGAACTCCAAGAACGAGTAAAAAAAGCAGGTGCAAAAAATATCACCTTTGCTGGACGTGTTTCAGACGAAGAAAAATGCCGACTTTTTGCAAAGGCAAAGGCCTTTATTCTTCCGCAAAAAGAGGATGCTGGAATTGTTCAACTAGAAGCTATGGCTTCTGGTACTCCCGTTATTGCTTATCGTGCTGGAGGGGTTTTGGATGTTTTAGAAGAAGGAAATAATGGAATATTTTTTGAAGCACAAACGGTTGAAAGTTTAACCGATGGTATTAAAAAATTTGAAAGTAAGTGGACTGAGTTTGATGCCCAAAAAATAAAAGAAAGTGCTGAGAAATTTTCAACCGAGAATTTTCAAAGAAATTATCTTCATCTTCTTTCTAAAGAATTATTAAATGAATGAATTTAGAGCAAAATATTTGAAATCGTTGAAAGCCTATGGGCTCAAAAATAATATTCCCAATGTAACGGAGGTTGGGGGACGGTTTCTTCATTTTTTAGTAGGGCTCAAAAAGCCAATGCGAATTTTGGAAGTAGGTATGGCAAACGGCTATTCTACTATTTGGATGGCGGATAGTGCGGAGCAATATGGGGGGGAATTGGTCTGTTATGATGTGTCTAAGAATACGATTATTGAAGCGGAAAAAAATTTTAAAGCCTGTGGATTAACAAATATCGAAATTCGTCCAACTAACCCGCTAAGAGATCCTATCCCGACAGAGGAAAAGTATGATTTTATTTTTATTGATAGTCAGAAACAATACTACCATGATTGTTTTACGGAAATTATAAAAAAACACTTAGCCCCAAGTGGTTTTGCTGTTTTTGATGACGTGCTAAAGTTTCCCCAAAAAACAAAAAAATTTCATGAAGTAATGGAGGCGGATACAACCTACGAAAAGATAATTCTACCAATCGATCCCGATGATGGGGTGATGCTTTTACAATTAGCAACGAACCGTTAATTACTATAATTGACCTACCGATTTTTTCCTTGGAAAACAATTAAAATACTCTTAAAAAAGATGATAGCATCAAGCCATGGAGTCCAGTTTTTCATGTAAAATATTTCGTGTTGCATTTCCGCTTCAAAGCTGAGATCGGATCGTCCATTGATTTGAGAAAATCCAGAAATACCAGGTTTAATCGTAAGAATCTGTAGGTCTTCAGGTTTATATTTTTCAACCTCTTCAGGAAGGTGTGGACGAGGACCAATAAAGCTCATATCCCCCTTTATCACATTAAATAACTGAGGAAGTTCATCGAGAGAATACTTTCGAAGAAATTTTCCAAATGGTGTAATTCTCGGATCGTTTTTAATCTTAAAAAGAACGCCTCCTTTACGTTCATTTTTTTCAAGTAAGTTTTGCTTTTGTTGATCCGCGTCAACCTGCATGGTTCGAAATTTATAACAAGCAAAAGGCACGCCTTTTCGTCCAATCCGTACGGAGCGGTAAAAAATAGGTGCTTTTCGGTCGGTCCACCAGATGAGGAGACTAATGAGTAGAAACACGGGAGATAAGAAAATGATGGCGATAAAGGCACAGATGTAGTCAAACATAGATTTGATGACATAGCCCCATCCATCAATTTTAGTATTAACAAAGGTTATTATCGGGTATTTCCCAAGTGTTGAGGCTTTTACAGCGGCCATATCTAGTCCGAGTTCATCAGGGATAAATCTAAATTTAACGTGATGACGTTGGGCTATTTCGATATACTGAGCGGTTAATTTTTTGGTAGCGTCTTCGGTCGCAAAACAAATTTCATCAGGTTTTTCTCGTGTTAATACCGATTCAAGATCGACAAATGAGCCAAGAATCATCATGCCAAATTTGGTTTTATGTTTGGTAGGATTTTCTGTCAAAAGACCGATAACGGTATAGGCTGGGTTATCTAAAAATTTTTGAAGCGTGTACTGAGCAATTCTTCCAGAGCCAAGAATTAGCAGATGTTTTTGCCCAAAATTATTCTTCCAAAATCTTTGTCGAATGAGTCTCAATATTACTCTTCCGGAAAGAACAAATAGAATCGAAAGCCCCCAAGAAAGCCCAAAAATAAGTCGTGAAAAGAACGGAAATTGAGCGAAGAAAAAATAAACAACCAGTAGCGCCATTCCAATCGAAATACTCCAAAAAAGGTGACGAAATTCATCAAAAACCTTTTCGTCTTCTCCAAATCGGTATCGTCCTGTAATGGCAAATAAAAGAATCATGCCAAACGTAAATTTCCAGATAAAAGATAAAAATTGAGAGAACGGATATAACGTGGTCGGTGGGTCAAATAGGGGGATCGTCCAAAGACTCAATAAATCTAATTCAAACCAAACCATTCGTAGATAATACGCTACGGTCAAGGCTAAGAACAAAGCGATAGTATCGGTTAAAATTCGTGAGAGCGTGAAGGCTATTTCAGACTTTTTCATACCTATTCAGCGTACTAAAAAAAAAGAGAACTTAAAGTTTTAATACTATGGATTGAGAAAGGTGCGTTCTAGTTTCAGAATAGCGGTATCGGTATCAAATACCGATTTTTCCCGTTCAAGAAAACGTCCATTCCATAGACGATTATCATATTCAAAGTAAGGTTTAAGATTGACTCGATATTCTTCTGCTAGATCGATTAAAGGTTGTGCTTCCCACTTTTTTTGTACCGCATTCCATAATTCTATTTTTTGTTTGTATGGTAGATTGGTAAACAGATAGTGAATGAGCTTGTTATAGCTTCCAGCTGTATTTCCCCCAAATTTATCGAAGGCATCGAAAGAGGTATCCTGAGGTAAATTTTCCCAGGAAAGATCTCCGTCCCAGGGGAAGATTTTCCACTTTTCGGCCTCACGATCCCAAAAGACATAATAGTTATGTGTTAAACTATCCCATGCATTTGATCGCCAGGCAAGATAGGCATAATTGAATACATTTTCAATATCAATTTGTTGTAGTAAGGCTGGATCATTTGATTCAATTTGTTTAATAAATGTTAGTAGTTTTTGTGGATTTCCCTTTGCTTTGTAAGCAGAGAGTGTTTTGGGATCATCATCGTAATAGCCTAGATTTGTATCAAATAATGCATTGATGTTTTGCGCATAGAAATAATCGCTAGTTGGGAGATTTCGTGTTTTGAAAAATGGTTTTTTAACGGGTTCGGTTACCTGAAAAAGACCAAAAGGAATACCGTTAATCCGCACTAGAACTTCGAAAAAATCAGGGGCGGGTAGGCCTATTTTTTGAGCTGATCGATACAATAGTTTTTCGTGAATCATGGTTTCTTCGTTGATGAAACTACGAAGTTTTACCTCTTTGTTTTCGTTTAAAAACTCATCACCATAGTAGCTTTGATTTTCTTTGAACTTAGAAAAGCTCTCAAGTGTGAGAGAGGGTTTTATATATCCACGATTAGCGTTTCCACGTGCTTTTAGCAGAACAGAATAGCTTTCTGTTTCACCATTAGGGTATTTCATTTGAAGGTAAGAGGGATAGCGTTTGTTTCGAGTAGAGTTTTTAAAAAAATGCTCAAAGGATTTTTCGGGAAGAGTGATGTCCCAGATGGGAATTTTTGTATTATCGGGGATCGTAACCAGTTTAGGAGAGCGCTTTTCTTCGGTTAGGAATTTAATAGTTTTGCTGATATTGGTCGTTATCGTTGAAAATGACTGAAAAAGATCAGGTTTTAGAACCGGACGATATATTTTGATACGTTCGTCTGCTAGTTTTATTTCGATCTCACCTTCGATTCTTTCAAAGTCAAACCAAGCATCAATCGATTGTACTTTTTCATCAAGCGTAATAAATCCCGTAGATTGGTATAGATTTAGATCATCATTCATCCAGATCTGAAAAAGATTTCCCCCTATCCTTTCTAGATAAATAGTCCGTTTAGTGGTTCGTTTCTTCGCTTTTGAGTTCTTTTTTTCTTTCCAAAGGTAGTCTAGTTGCGTATCGTAAAATAGTTTTGGTGGAGTTTCTGCCGATTCAATTTTATGATTTGTTTTAATCGGAAAACCTCGGGATAGTTTCAAAAAGTCAGATACTATCTGAAGGATTTCTTCTTGCCTGACGGATCGATTGGCCCAAAGGCTTTGGTATTCTTTGTTTTTCAGTATGCCTAGCTCCCAAGCACGTAAAAGCATTGGGGTTGCAATATGTTCTGGATGCATTTTTTCAAGAAATGGCGAAGGAACTTTATTCATATCGGGGTTTTCCCAAGGCTTTCCAAAAGTCTTTCCTAAGATTTTTAGAATCCCCCATACATTGATGCTAGCGGTTGGGTAAAAATTTCGACCAATTCCCATGACAACTTTGTTTTCCTTAGCCCAACAAATTTCACCTGCATAAGGGTGATTAACAGGAACATCAAGAAAGCATCGTTGACGGAAAGTATCGAAATTGCGTTTTGGGTATCGTAGTCGAGCGGCTAGGGCAACCATTTCGGCTCGTGTAAAAAATCCACGTGGGTCATAGTTTAATAAAAAACCCTGAGATTGGAAAAAATGAAGTCTTTCGGTTTCTTGTTTTTTTGTACGAGGGAAAATTACTAAATTTTGTATCCAGTTAGGATTTTCGAGTGTTTTTAAACAGATACTTTTGTTGCGTTTGGTATGAAAAAAACACTGGTATTCGGCTGCTAAGTATTTGATATTTTTTTCAGGTTCAAAGATTTGCCAAACGGATTGATTGGAAGCGTTTTCGACCAAAAAGGTTATGCCGTTTTTTTCTCGTACTGATAAATCGGGTGCATAATCAAAACGAAACAGATCTGTTTCGTAGGTATTGAAACTTTCAGTATTGTTATTTGGCCAAAAGACAAATTCATCATTCAGGGGAACCACCGTCGCGAAAGTACTTGGCGTTATCCCGAGAAATATAAGTAAAAGTAATTTTTTAAACCACGACATCACAAACTATCCTAAGGATAATTTTGCAATGATCAACTTTTTTGATCAATGAAAATAATTTCTTGGATCCACTTTTCTTCCTCGAATTCTTAGTTCAAAGTGTGAATGAATTCCAGTTCGACCATAAACATTTCCTGTATTTCCCATAAGAGCGATAAGTTGACCTTGTTTTACGACCTCGCCAACGCTAACTTTTGTGACATTGTTGTGCGCATAGAGTGTCTGAACTCCGTTTCCATGATCAATAACGATGTATCGCCCATACCCATAGTTCCAGCCGGTATGTGCTTCTCGGACAACCGTTCCTGCTGCGGCTGCATAAATAGGGGTATTCATAGCATTAGCAATGTCTAGTGCGTAGTGTCCTCTGTGAAAGCCTTGTGTCAGAACACCTTTAGTTGGGCGAATAAGACTTATGCCAGTTGAGCCCACCGTTGTATTAGCATTTAAATACGTTTTTGGGTAGGTTGATAAATATTTATTAGAACGACTTTTGGTTCGTGTCTTTGTTGTTTTCGGTGTAGGTTTTATTTGTACAAATATTTTTTGAGCTTCCGGTAAAAAGATACTTTGACCGACTTTCACGGTATCATTGTTTAGGTGATTATAGGCCCTTACTTTTGCTAACTCAATATCATGGAGTTTAACAATTTCACTAAGAGTTTCACCTTTTTTAACCACGTAATAAATTCCGTCAGTTGGGGGGATAATGAGTTTGTCATTTGGTTTAATGGCAGATTTAATGGTGAGATCGTTTGCCCAAAGAAGCGTTGACACCTTAAGTCCAAAACGATGAGCGATTTCTTCTAGTCGATCGCCTTTTTTAACCGTATACTTTATTTTTTTATCTCGTTTTTTGCGAACGATTTTTTCAACGACATTCCCGTACTGATCAGTTTCAACAACGCGTTCTAGCCCTGCTGTATTAACTCCGATGGTATTTTCAATAAATCCCGGTTCAAATAGATCAAAGGGGGTATTTGTTGAACCAAAAGACAGGTCATCGAAACTATGTATTTCTCCAAAATATGACGGACGAAAACTTGTTACAAATAGTACTAAAAAAGTTAAACTAAATAGCTGTAACCCAAAAGGGGAATGTAGTATTCGTAGAATTGTTGCTTTTGCCATTTCCTGTGTCTAATTCAATAGTACCTCGAAATCTTAGAGGAATATTATGACAAATCAATTGAAAAAAGTAAGAGATCATGTCAAGATGTTGACGATGGAAAAAACTCTAGTTTTCATATTAGTCACGACATTAGGCGCTTTACTTGGAAGTTTTACGACTATGTTGGTTACTCGTTTACACTTTGATCAAAAGGGTATTTTTACTGGTCGTTCGGAGTGTCCAAGCTGTGGCGCTCAGCTAAAATTTTGGAATCTTGTACCAATCTTTTCGTGGCTGATCCAGAGAGGAATGTGTCAGGCTTGTGGGAAAAAAATATCACTTTTTTATCCACTAACCGAGTTAGTTTTTGCGATCACTTTTTTCCTTTTTGCTTTTCACTTTTACGAAACATGGCATCTTTTCCCTATACTTTTGATTGTCTTTTTTACGCTCGTTTTATTTATTTACGATGTTCGTTTTTTTGAAGTTGATGATAGAGTGGCAATTCCAGCTATTATTTTTGCGGCTATTTACGCTTTTTTTCGAGAACTTCCGTGGATAGAGTATCTGATTGGAGGAGGTCTTGGATTTTTATTCTATGCGTTTCAATACTACGTCTCAAGAGGGAAATGGGTTGGAGCTGGTGATATGCGACTGGGTTTATTTATGGGGCTGGTTCTTGGTTGGAAGTTTTTGTTTCCTGCTCTATTTTTAGCCTATATGATGGGAACGCTCTTTGTGATTCCTTTACTTGTCATGAAAAAAGTTAATAGAAAAACGGCTATGCCGATGGGGGCGTTTTTAATGCCTGCCTTACTTGTGTTTCTTTTTATGGGAGATACTATTTTAAACTGGTATTTACACTTTACCTTTTAGTTTAGTATAGACAGAAAATAAAAAGATTCATTAACAAACAAAATACTTTACCTCTTCCTCTAACCGCATGCCTGCAGAACACGCCGAAGGACTCGATGATATGATGATGGGAAACGTCTCAGAAGGCGTTTCAGAATCCGATGAGGTTTTTGCCGAGCGGGTAAGACAAGCTCAGGCGAAGATAAAACAAATTAAAAAAGATGAAAAGAGAGCTCATAACTTCGATGAAAAGTTAGCGAAGATTATTCCATATTTATCCCCTTTACTTTTAGATATTGTTGTATTTCTGATTGACTTTGAAGTCCCAAGCCTAACGGTTTTAGCCGTTATTTCCATCATTGATGATGAAGCTGGAAAAATTTGCTGGAAAGAATTTCATAAATATATTGCAGAAAAGGCAGATTTTTCGAGTGCCCATCTTCCCGAAAAAATGGAAGAAAAGATATCGTATTGGTGGACTTTTATCTATGGAGCGGATCATGTTGCGGTTTCGGTAAAGCTGAAAGAGTTAAAAAACGATAAAATCTTTATTAAAAAGTTTTCTCATTATCTTGGACAACTGTTAATACTTTTTTTACAAGAGGAAAAAATTCAAGATTTTGATGAAGTACAGCTCAAAAAAATACTGCAAAAATACCAAGTGGGACTCTTTAGCCACTAATAAATTAATCTCACTTTAGTTATTTCAATTATTGCTAATTATTGATAATTCACTACTAATTGAATACATGCACGAAAAAATTATCATTCTCGACTTTGGGGGACAGTATGCCCATCTTATTGCTTCTCGGATTCGACGAGAAAACGTTTTAGCTGAAATCTACAATCCAGACGATGTCGATATTGATTTTTTTCGTGATCCAAAAATCAAGGGTGTTATCTTGTCGGGAGGTCCACAAAGTGTTTATGAAGAAGGTAGTGCTTCCTGTGATCCAGAACTCTTTAGTTTAGGAAAACCCGTATTAGGAATTTGTTATGGACACCAATTTATGAATCAGGCACTTGGGGGAAAGGTCGTGCCGGGAGAAAAAGCAGGAAAAGAATTTGGTCGGGCTGAACTACGACATAATAAAACATGTCCATTATTTGAAGGTATCCCCAAGGACTCCATTTTCTGGATGAGTCATGGTGATGAGGTTTCCGTCCTTGGCGAAGGATTTGAAGTCTGTGGTAAAACAAAATCTTGTGGGAATGCGGCTGTGTGGCATCCACAAAAAAATCTATTTGGCATTCAGTTTCATCCAGAGGTTACTCATTCTGAATTTGGAGGGCAACTTCTGAAAAACTTCCTCAGTATCTGTCAGGTTTCTCGAGACTGGACGATCGAAAAATTTTTTGAAGAGCATACTCAAAAGCTAAAAAAACAGATTGGGGATAAGAATGTCATACTTTTCGTTTCAGGAGGTGTTGATTCGACCGTTGCCTTTGCCCTACTGACAAAGGTTTTAGGGGAAGGTCGAGTTCGAGGATTGTTTGTTGACAACGCCCTTTTGAGACAAGATGAAGTACATTATGTAGAACAATCAATCCGAGCAATTGGAGCGGATTTAACCGTTATGCGAGAGGCGGATCTGTTTCTTAAAAATTTGAAACATAAGTATGAACCAGAAGCGAAGCGAGAAATTATCGGAAATACCTTTTTAGAGGTTCAGCGTAAATTTTTTGCAGAAAATGAGGTGTCAGCCGATACCTTGCTAGCACAAGGAACAATTTACCCTGACACAATTGAAAGTGGAGCTACCAAAAACTCGGTTAAGATCAAAACGCATCATAATCGAGTGCCAGAAATTCAGAAGATGATTGATGAGGGAAAGGTGATTGAGCCTCTTGCGGATCTCTATAAAGATGAAGTTCGAGCACTTGGTGAATTACTAGGACTTCCACACGAACTTGTTTGGCGACATCCATTTCCTGGTCCGGGGTTGGGGGTTCGAATTCTTTGCAATGAAGAAATAGTTACCGATAGAACCATCGAGTCAAAAGTTGTTGCTGATCAAAATATTAAAATCTTACCACTTAAATCAGTTGGTGTTCAGGGTGATTTTCGAACATATAGACATCCTGCGACATTAGAGATTGATTCTTCACTTAATATCTCTGAACTCGAAAAACTTTCGACTCAAATTATTAATCAAAGTAATCAGGTAAATCGATGTTTAGTTTGTCTTGGTAAAAACACGAAAGATGAACTAAAAATAGCCAGTATGCCATCGGTTTACATGACCGAAGATCGTGTAAAACGACTCCAAAAAGCAGATCATATAGTTACAAAATATTTGTTAGAAATGGACTTATATAATGACGTATGGCAATTCCCTGTTGTCCTTGTTCCGATCAGTTTTAACGGAGTAGGAAAAGAGTCTATCATTCTTAGACCGATAAACTCCATCGACGCGATGAGTGCTAGTGTGGGAAATTTACCAAAAGCTTTTTTTGAAAAAGTGACGGAAGAAATTTTGAAAGATACAGATATTTCAGCTGTATTTTTAGATATTACTAGTAAACCACCAGGGACAATTGAGTGGGAATAAATCTATTAATCGTTAACCAGTTCTTATAAATGAAAAGACCAAAAGCTATTTTTTTTGATAATGATGGGATTTTAGTTGATACCGAACCTCTCTACTTTGAGGCGAATCGAATCGTTATGCAGGAAGTAGGTTTTGAACTTACTCGAGAACAACATGTGGATCATAATATGAAAAAAGGACTGAGTGTTTTTGATTTTTTACAGCAGAATGAGGTGAAAGATATTGAGGGGCTTATGGTCAAACGAAATACTATTTATCTAGATCTTATTAAACACCATCTCACCATTCTGCCAGCGGTGGAAACAACACTTCAGCACTTGTCTCAAAAAGGCTTTCAAATAGGGGTTGTTACCAGTTCTAGGCGATTGATGTTTGAAGCTATTCATGATCAGACTGGCTTCGGGAAGTATTTTGATTTTGTTATTGATCGAGAAGATGTGATTCACTCAAAACCAAATCCTGAACCCTATCAAAAAGCCCTTAAACGAGCGAATGTAAAATCATCAGAGGCGCTCGTTATAGAAGATTCCGAACGCGGACTTTTGGCGGCGGTTGCTGCTGAAATTGACTGTTGGGTTATCCCGACTGAACTCACAAAAAATCAAAATTTTACTATGGCAAAAAAAGTACTTAACCATATTTCAGAAATACAGAAATTCCTTTTATAGAGTAAAAAAAACGAGCGCAAAACTTGTTCAAAAAAATTATACAAAAGTCATTGACGAAGTCCTTTTTTTTTATAACATTTATTTGATGAATTTTAAGATTAGAAAAATTAAACATAAAAAGCTAAGTTTATGGCAAAGGTTTTTAAGTTTATTTAAATCACGAAAAACATGGGTTATCCTTTTTTTAGGGGTGATACTGCTTGGAGTTATTAGTGCCTCTTCCTTCTTTAAGCCAGCTCATCATGAACGTGGGAGAAGTCTTTTATCCCTATCCCCACTTGAACGAGATAGTTCAGGACATACGAATATTCTTCTTCTTGGGGTGGCGGGAACGAATAAAGAAGGCGGTAATCTTTCGGATTCTATTTTACTTGCTTCTATCAATCCCAAAGGACCTTCTGTTTCTTTTTTAAGTTTTCCTCGAGATATTTTTATCAGTTCATCGGTTGGAAACCATAAAATCAACGAAATTTACGCGCGTGGTCGATCAAAGGCGATTGCTCCATACGTTAAAAATGGAGTTATTTCCATGAATGAGTTGCCTGAATCAAGAATTAAAAAAGCCGAACACAGTGGGCTTTCGGTTGCGAAAAAAGCTATTTCAGAATTCACGGGTATCCCAATTCACTACGGCATGGTTATTAACTTCGATGTATTTGAAGAACTTATTGATGCTTTGGGAGGGGTTGATATTTTTGTTCGTGAGGACATTGAGGATCCCTTTTACCCTGATGGAAAATATGGCTACGAAACCTTTACAATTCGTCGTGGACTCCAACACTTAGACGGGAAAACTGCCTTAAAGTATGCACGAAGTAGGAAAACCTCTTCAGATTTTGATCGAGCTCAACGGCAACAAGATCTTCTCATGGCTCTTCGTAAAAAAGCAGAAAAAAAGAACTTGTTAACAGATTTTAAAAAGTTAAAAGAGTTTTATGGGCTGTTTCAGAAGAACGTTAATACGGATTTAGGTATGAGAGAACTTATTGCTTTGGCGAAAATTGGGGTAGGTATTGATTATCAAAATATTCTTTCAGCAGTTTTAAATGACGATCCAACAAAAAAAGGGGGATTGCTGTATAGTCCTGATAAAGCCTCTTACGGTGGGCGATTTGTACTCCTTCCGAGAAGCGTTGTTGATATGCAAAGTTTCATCAATTTACTCCTCATTCATCCTGAAATTTTACTTGAAAGGGCTCAGATATCAGTTCTTAATGGATCGGGTATTGACGGAGAAGCAACTCGGTTAGCGGATCGGTTAAAACGATTAGGGTTTCACGTTATTAACATTGGAAATGCTGATAATAATACTCCATTACGAATGGGATACCTTGAAAATCTTTCTGGAGAAAAAGTTTCAGGAACAGCGGATTTTTTATCCACATTCCTTCGAATGAACATTAAAAATCAAGAAATACCACCACCAACCCATAGTGATGATATTGTTGATCTCAAAGTGGTGATCGGTGAAAATTAGATAATTGGTAGGTATGAACTATGGACAGGTTTTAGTCCGCTCTTATTACGAATAAAT
>CAYXXA010000019.1:3695-19694 GCA_964468965.1 uncultured Candidatus Peribacteria bacterium | reverse complement strand
ATATCAGTTATTAATGATATTAATAATGTAGAAAAGCCCTGCATACGCAAGGCTTTTCTATTATTGATTTAGTTAGTACTAAACAATTACTTAAGAATTTTTGTAATCACTCCAGCACCAACTGTTCGCCCCCCTTCTCGGATGGCAAATCGAGTTCCTTCATTAAGGGCAACTGCTTTTCCAAGAATAACCTTGAATTTTGCATTGTCACCAGGCATTACCATCTCAACACCATCTGGTAGAATAACTTCTCCCGTCACGTCTGTTGTTCGAATAAAGAATTGAGGTTTGTATCCTTTAAAGAATGGCGTGTGCCGTCCTCCTTCTTCTTTTGTAAGAATATAAACTTCCGCTTCTGCTTCTGTATGAGGTGTGATCGTTCCAGGTTTAGCCAAAACTTGCCCTCGTTCAATTTCATCTCGTTCAATTCCTCGAAGTAGCAGCCCAACATTGTCTCCTGCTTCTCCTTGGTCAAGAAGTTTCTTAAACATTTCTACTCCTGTAACCGTTGTTTTTCCAGTTTCTTTAAGTCCAACAATTTCAACTTCTTCTCCTACTTTAATAATTCCACCTTCGATACGTCCTGTCGCAACCGTTCCTCGTCCTTTAATAGAGAAAACATCTTCCACAGGCATTAAGAAATCTTTATCTGTTTCTCGTTTTGGTTCTGGAATTTCAGAATCAAGCGCATCCATAAGCTCCATAATCTTATCTCCCCATTCTCCTGCTGGATCCTCAAGTGCTTTTAGAGCTGATCCATGGATAATTTTTGCGTTATCTCCATCGTAGTCTCGTTTAGAAAGCTCTTCTCGGATTTCCATTTCCACAAGTTCGATCATTTCTTCGTCGTCAACCATGTCACACTTGTTTAGGAAAACAACAATGTTTTCCACTCCAACCTGCTTAGCCAAAAGGATATGTTCTTTTGTTTGGGGCATTGGACCATCCGTTGCTGCACAAACCAAGATAGCACCATCCATCTGAGCGGCACCAGTAATCATGTTTTTAACATAATCGGCATGACCTGGACAATCCACGTGAGCGTAATGTCGTGCTTCTGTTTCGTACTCCTGATGTGAAGTTGCAATCGTAATTCCTCGAGCTTTTTCTTCTGGAGCATTATCAATCTGATCAAAAGCCTTGGCTGTATTAGCCGGAAGGTCCGGCAACCGATTGCTTAGTACCACTGTAATCGCTGCGGTAAGCGTTGTTTTTCCGTGATCAACGTGTCCGATAGTACCAACATTTACATGTGGTTTCGTACGCTGGAATGTTTTATCATCTGCCATTGTAAAAAGGGTTAAAAAAATAAGATTTTACAAATCGCACGAATCCTAGATTTTAATAGGCTAAAAGTCAAAACTTTTTCGATACCTAAGCGAAAAAATACCTTTTTTATTGACCTATCGATTATAATTGATAATAATTATCCGTGAAGATTGATTATTATTTATAACCAAGTAGGGATTAGTTTTTATAACTTTCTCCAAAAAAATTCAATACTGATAACCGTCAACGCTTCACTCTTTCAAAAATGCTTTCCCGAGATATCATTCAAAGTCGGATACAAAATTTTCAAAAGGTAATGCGACAAAGACGACTCCCTATCACGAGCCAAAAGTTAAAAATCTTTCAGTTTCTTGCCTCAACAGAGAGCCACCCAAGTGCACAAGAGATTTACGAACGGATAAAAACCTACTTTCCGACCATTTCATTTGCAACGGTTTATAAGAATCTCAAAAAATTCACGAACCTAAACCTAATACGTGAAATAGAAATGAAAACAGGAACGGCTCGGTATGATGCCAATATGGATCCACATCACCACTTAATCAACCTCGATACCGAAGACGTTCTAGACATTAGTACACAGGAAGTCGGAGAAGTGCACATCCCACACATTGCAAATAGCTATGAACTAGATAGCATCTCTATCAACTTCTTTGTCCGAAATAGACCAGAACAGTCAAGATATGAGCAGTTACGAAGAAAATCCAATTACATAAAATAGCCGATAAAAACTTCACAAAAAGTAACACAAAATTACACTAAAATTTCAAAAAACTTGTAATTATCCCCTCTTAGCCTCATTATCTAAAATTAAACTAGTTTATATTTACTAACCCTATATAAAATGAACAACTCATGCGGACACGAAGAACTTCCAAATATTCTTCAAATCGGAAAACCAGCACCCACCTTTGACGCACCTTGCTACGACCCAGTAGCCGACAACGTAGAGGCTTCCGTTTCACTTACTGACAATGATGGGAAATGGACACTTCTCTTTTTCTACCCACTTGATTTCACCTTTGTTTGTCCAACCGAACTCATCAAACTTGCCGAAATGCAAGATGTATTTGCTGACAACAATTGCCGAATCATCGCTGGATCAGTCGATTCAGCCTTTTCTCATCAAGCATGGATAAAAGCCGATAAGCGATTAGCCGGAATCAAATTCCCAATTATCGCAGATCTGACAAAAGAAGTTGGATTTGACTACAACTGTCTTCATGAAGACGGTATGCACTACCGAGGAGCTTTCCTCATTGATCCTGATGGAGTATTGCAATCCATGACGGTCAATAATCTCCCCGTTGGACGAAGCCCAGAAGAACTTCTTCGGACACTTAAAGCCTTTCAGACTGGAGATCTTTGTCCCGTTGATTGGCACGAAGGAGACGAGACGCTTGGAAAGGCGTAGATAGATTCGACGCTCTATATTAAAAGGTCAGAGCAAAGACGTCCCAGTGGGGCGTCTTTTTTTATTACTATATTGCCGTACAAAAACTAGTTTTTGATGAGATAATACAGCTATTATACTTATTCTTTTTCAGGTATAATAAACAGAAACTATTAAATAGGGCACAATGGAAGTCACACACCAAAAAGAAGAACCTTTTTTAAAAAAAGTATTTTTCTCCTAATGTTGAGGCAAAATATTTAGACTTATTTAGAAATAAAGAACGAATACATAATACAGGATGGAAGGCCCATTTAAATGTCGAGCCTAGAAATGTTAAAACGATCACCAGGTATTTATTACAAAATAACTATAAACATAAATACTTATCTGGAGGATCCGCAAAAGACGGAAAAGTTTTTACTATATACTTTGGAGACAAGACCAAACTTGATCGATGGATTCATCAAATTTCAAGGGACATTGAACCCTATTTACGTAAACCGAGAGCCGAAGGTGAAATAGAATTGACAAAAGGAATTGTCGGAAGGTTCACTATGGAGGGTGATAAAACTGATCCGAAACTCTTAATTCTGAAATATGGATCTCACGGCCTTAACACTATTTTAAAATGTTTTAGCATCTCAGCAAAAAATTGAGTCCCAAAAACGTTTTAATGAAGCCCAAAAAAGGTATGGTCATTATTTTCACGGATAAACTACCTTGCTGGAGCAATCTTGTAGATCGCTTTTACTAGTCCCGTTTGAATTAGAACTAGAGTGGGATTTTATAAATTCAATCTGCGAGGTTGAACCAGCAACAAAATTTTCCTAATTCCTTTTCTATTTCTTCTGATCACCATATCTGTCTCTACAGGTCTTTATGGCTCTCTTTACGACACTCCCCCCGAAATTATATACAAACGAGTCCATCTCTCCTTTGTCAGGTTCTCTAAAATTATAATAACCATCATCAAGTTTTAGCTTTCCATCTTTAGGTGAACAAACGATGGGACCGTTTCGGTAAAAAGTTCCTCTACTACACGTCCACTTTTTCTCTCCTAGCGGGAACTGGTCTGGATGTTGTTTTATCCATCTATCTTCAGCAATAGTTATATGTTTTAGTGGCGATTGAAAAGGTTCGGTTGGGGAGTTCTCTTCCCAAAAGTCGATGCAGACTGCCTCAAATTCACGTTTTAGTTCTTCTGATACTTGGATTACAAATTCAGCACTATCACGACTTTTCACCCAGGACTTCTCTTCTGCCTTAGCTTGAGCTTCTTCGAGATAGGCATCAGGTGATTTAGAACATCCACTAAGCAATAGAGACAGAAGTGCCGAGCTCAAAACTAATTTTGAATTCCCTAACTTTTCCATTGTTATAGTGTTTAATTATTACTTTTTAATTTTGCCAATTTATAGTTCTATTTTCATAAGAACTGACTCAACCTGAGCCGTTATTCCCCCCCCCTCAGACTTAAGTAAAGCTACAACATTGGTCATTTCAACTTTTCGACCACCAGTATTAATACCTCTAAAGACTTCTTTTATCCAATCGTGACATTATTTATGAAGGTTATTTTATAAATAACACAACTACTTATAAAAACTTTCTCAAACTTGTCAACTGCTTTTGATTAATAATTTTTAATAAGTCTTCATCACTCGCATTTCGGATTCCCGAAACGGACTCAAATTGGTTCATCAGTTTTTTCTTCGTGACCCCTCCAATCCCTGGTACTTCATCGAGTACGGATTTCGTCATATTTTTTGATCGAAGTGATCGATTAAATCCAATCGCAAACCGATGAGCTTCATCTCGGACACGTTGAAGTAACTTTAGCGCTGGATCATTCCAGTCAAGTTCAATTGGCTCTGAATCCCCTGGACGAAATATTTGCTCCTCTCTCTTCGCGAGAGAAATGATCTGAGTTTTAGGATGGAATTGAATGGTTTCGATAACCGTTTCTGTTTCTTCCTCATCCTGTTTCACTTTCTTCCCTTTTTTCTTTTTAATCGGGACTTCTTTTGCTATCTCGATTTTCAGCTCGCCAATTTTCTCAAATACTTTCATGACAGAACTCAGTTGCCCTTTACCTCCATCAATAACTACTAAGTTAGGAAGATTCTTATAAAATTTTTCTTTATTATTTTGAGTATCAGGAACCATAAATCGCCTCCCTAGAATTTCCTCCATCGACGCAAAATCATCAATCTTTTTATCTGGAAGTGACTTTACATGATACCGACGATATTCCGACTTCTTTGGTTTCCCATCAATAAAAACCACCTGACTCGCTACCGGAAAATCACCTGAATAATGGGAAATGTCATAACACTCAATTCGTTTTGGTGGGTCTTTCATGTCTAAGGCTTTGGCGAGAGCAGGCAAGGCTTTGCTAAAATTTTCAGCTTGGCTCATGGTTTCAATCTCCGCTTTTTTTGCCATATTTCGAGCATTTTTATACGCCATGTCGAGAATTTTTTTCTTATCACCCTTTTGTGGGATGGTTATTTTTACTTCTGCAACATTTGTTCTTTGTTCTTTGTCCTTTGTTGTTTTTTGAAAAAACGCCAGAATCTTCTTTTCATTTTCTACTTCCATAGGCACATAAATTATCTTTGGTATTTCATCAACCTTCTCATAAAACTGGATCAAAAATTTTTCCAAAATTTCCTCATCAGTAGCGATAGCGGGGGCAGAAAAGATTACTTCATTTTGATCTAAAAATTTCCCTCCACGAAAAAGCACTCGTACAAAGTAAGCGGTGTTTTTCTGTCGATAAAAGTGGATAAAATCAGCTTCAAAATGTTGGTTGAGTTGAACGGTTTGTTTCTGAGTAGAAATCTCAATCGATTGAATGAGATCACGAATCTTTCCCGCAGCTTCAAAGTTTTGTACTTTCGCAAACCTCATCATTTTCGCTTGTAGTGATTTGATTACGCTAGCCGTATCACCACGAAGAAACTTTTTCATTGCCGCTACATCTGCCTGATAGTCTTTGACGGAAATCTCCCCCGCACACGGACCACTACATTTTTTGATATGAAAATCCATACACGGTAGTTTTCGATTTTCAGGGTTTTTCAGCACCCTAACGCCTTGCATTAGCGAACTCGTGTTCGCTGTTACCGTATTTATTTTTTGATCTTCGATCATTGCTAATTGCAATCGGCAGTCTCGAATTTTAAAAACCTTTTGACAAAATGCGATCGTCTTCCGAAAGGACTTTGCTGAGGTCTTCGGCCCCACATAGAAACTCCCATCACGAACGATCCGTCGAGTAATCTCAAGGCGAGGAAAGTCCTCTTTCGTAATCCGTAAGTACAAGAAATTTTTATCATCGCGGAGCAGAATATTAAACCGTGGACGAAATTCTTTAATTAGGTTATTTTCGAGGATTAAAGACTCTATTTCTGAATTGGTAATACGAGTTTCTATTCGTGTAACTTTAGAAACCATGAGTTCGGTTTTGGGAGACTTCTTTGTTTTTTGAAAATAAGATTTTACTCGTTTTCTCAAGTTTTTGGCTTTACCAACATACAAGAGACGATCATCCTTATCATAAAAAAGATAACATCCACTATCAGTCGGAATATTCTTTACGGTAAATTTAAAAGCAGGTGTTTTCTTTTTTTTAAGAGCATCCTTTCTTTTTTTCGTTTTTTCTATTTTGTATTTCGCCATTCATGAAAATTATTGTTACTCCCTCTTGCCACTCTCAACAAAGGGCTCTGAGGGAATTTAAACCCATCACGAAAGATTGTACATTTTCCTATCAAAAAATAAAATACATACGAATTGAGGCTAATAGCTAGCAACTTATATCTCTTTAAACGGTTAATCTAAAGTATAATTTATCTTCATCATGTTAAAATCCCTCAAAAAAAAGAAACCAGGTATTCGTAATAAAATCACGGAAAAAAGAGTAAAAAGTTTTTTAACAGGCAGTGATTTTTCCGATTTTATTATTTATCTAAAATCAAATCGAAAAATCATGTGGACAAACTTTCTCGCAGGTATTTTTCGTGGATTAGGATTTATCATCGGAGTAACACTCGTATTCGCTCTTTTAGTTTGGTTTTTAGCCGCGATTGTTGATTTTCCTGTAATTGGTCAGTATGCTAAAGATGCCAAGAAGCAATTAACTGACTACGCGGAAGAAACAAAATACAAAGAAAATTTTATTGAAATGGAGCGATTACTCCGTGAAATAAATCAAAAACTTGAAACGTCAAAACCACTCCCCATAACGGAAACCAAATAATGGATCAACTTTTACACATCGGACTTATCTTTCTCATTCAGTTTATCGGAACACTGCTTAGTCTCATGTTTTGGGCACTTTTAATTTGGGTCATTCTTAGTTGGCTCGTCCTTTTCCGAGCTATGCGTCCTGACAATCCTGGATTCCAGCTTTTTACTCAAACCGTTCAGCCAATTATCGCCCCTTTCCGTTGGGCTAGAATCGGCATGATCGACCTTTCGCCACTTCTTGCTATTTGGGTTTACGATTTCTTGAGAGGAGTTTCTATTGAATTTTTACAACAATTTTTATAGGATGACCTCTGATATTTTTTTAACGAATACACTCACGGGGAAAAAAGAAAAGTTTACTCCAATTGAAGCTGGAAAGGTGAAAATTTACAGTTGTGGACCAACAGTTTATGATTTTGCTCACATTGGAAATTTCCGAAGTTTTCTAATGTCCGATATTCTTTTTCGAGTGCTTAAATATGGGAAATATGATGTCACTAAAGTTCAGAATATTACGGATGTTGGACACCTGACAAACGATGATCTCGCCGATGCTCAAGGAGAAGACAAAATGCTCAAAAAAGCAAAATTAGAAAAAAAAGACCCATTTGAAATCGCTCGGTATTACGAAAATTGTTTTATTGAAGACGAGAAACTATTACGGATATTGCCTCCTAACGGAGGTCGACCACGTGCAACGGAATTCATTCCCGAACAAATTGCCATCTGTAAAACACTGATCCAAAATGGGTACGCTTACAAGATAAACGGTTCGGTTTATTTCCGAACGACGAAATTTAAAGATTACGGAAAGTTATCTAAAAACGCGCTGAAAGACTTAGTGGCGGGGGCTCGAGTAGAAGTCAATGATGAAAAAGAAAATCCGTTGGATTTTGCACTTTGGAAACACGCTGATAAAAAACATCTCATGCAGTGGGATTTTGAAACTGGTGAGAAATGTAATCCAAACGATGAAAACCCAAATGCTGGATTTCCCGGTTGGCATATTGAATGCTCGGCCATGAGTAAAAAATTACTGGGGGAAACCTTTGATATTCATACTGGTGGTGAAGATAATATCTTTCCTCATCATGAATGCGAAATTGCTCAAAATGAATGTGCTTTTCACGGAAAAATAAACTATTGGCTTCACGGAAAACACCTTCTTGTTGATGGAAAAAAAATGTCAAAATCTAAAGGAAACTTTTATACCATTCGTGATCTTTTGGACAAAGGGTGGCAGGGTAATGAAATTCGGTACGCCTTAATATCAGCCCATTATCGAACAAGTCTGAACTTTAGTGAAAAATCATTGCAAGACGCTCGCGCTAGTATCAAGCGATTGGATGAAGCGAGACGGATTTTTTCTTCAACCCTCTCTTCAAAACCTCCCTTAACAAGAGATTTAGAGAGCTTATTCAACAAGTATAAAACCGCACTTTTCGATGACCTCAATATTCCAGAGTCCTTGGCAACTGTCTTTGAAATGATTAGTTTAGGCTACAAAAAGGAGAGTTTACAGTCTGAAATTTCTGAGTTTCTTGAGCATGATTTTGATCAAATTTTTGATATTTTCCCTCAAGAAAAAGTGATTGATAAAGCTTTTAAAAAAGAAATTGAGGAAAAAATAAAAAAACGAAATCAAGCTCGTTTAGACAAAAATTGGGAACTATCAGATCAGATCCGTGATGAATTGGGCGAAAAAGGCATTAAATTGATTGATAAAAATGACGAAACAAGCTGGAAGGTTATTTGATTTTTAATCATCAAGCCCTAGACTCCAAACTGAAAACTGAAAACTCCCATGCTTGAACTCTTAATTCTCGCTTTTCTCGGCAATAAACCTGACGCGTTTCTTTCCCAAGAAATACCATCAGATTTTCCAACCGTGGAAATCATAGAACCCTCAAAAGTTCCTTCCCAAAATACAGGTAATATCAAACCAACACTTTTAAATGATGAAAATTTAGCCGTTTTAGCACTAGACCTAAAGTCCAATAAGCCACTCTTTCAAAAAAAAGCCAATCACCCACAGAATATAGCCAGTTTAACGAAATTGATGACCTTTTTATTGATTTATGAAGACCATAACCTCAATGAAATTGTCACCGTTGCTCCTGATGCCACTAGAACCTATGGAGCCAAAATCGATCTATACGCCTACGAGCAAGTAACCGTCAGAACCTTGCTGGAAGCTATACTTATTCCTTCTGCTAACGATGCGGCAAAAGCCCTAGCCATTTTTGACGCCGGATCAGAAAAAGAGTTCGTGGCGAAAATGAATCAAAAAGCACATAAACTAGGCTTAAAATCAGCTATGTTTTATAATGCGAGTGGACTAGATATTGTAACTTCCTGTAAAAATTCAGATGACAAAGATTGTATATCAAAAAACTATGGCAATAAAATGTCTGCCCAAGACCTAATGACGTTGACACGAATACTTTTAAAAAATAAATTTTTTCGGCAAACAATCCAAAAACAAGTTTTTGAAGGCTATAGTACTGATGGGGAGTTTTTTCACACCAAACCAACGACTAATAAATTGTTTGGCAGTATTGTAAATACTAAAGGGGTTAAAACAGGGTATACGGAACTTGCGGGACAGTGTTTTATTAACCTTACAGAAAATAGAGAAGGTGATGAAATTATCACTATCGTTCTCGGATCTTCCGATCGATTTGGAGAAACCGTAAACCTCGTAAGCTGGATTTTAAGTCATTATGATTGGCAGTAAACTTCAACATCGAGTTTTACTAATCCTGACTAATTAAAAATTTAGCCATTAATTTTGCTGCTTTCCCTCGGTGTGAAACCTTATTCTTTTGCATTTTTGACATAGCCGAAAATACCTGGTTCAGGTCTTCTGGTGTAAAGACGGCAGAAACGGGGATTCCTTTTTCAAGTGGTGTTTGTGGAAAATCCTCAATAACACCTGACGTTGTCCCTAAAACGGTTTTTGCTGTTTTGGTTTTCGGATCATAATATGCCATAGCGGAATAAAAAGTGGCACGACGATCGTCAATTCCCTCCAACATTTCTAGAAAAATGGTAATCCACTCCATATCATTTTTGGCCGTAATTTCTCGCTTTGTCTTTAGTCCAAATTTTTCAGGAAAAGCCGATAAAATTAATCCAGAATCCTCTCCCAAGGTAGGAATATCAAATTTTTCCGCAAAATATTTCGCCTTGATCATCGCGTTTTCCTCAAATGTTTTTCCGTTTTCCTCAGGCTCTTCAACCGATGGAAAATCTGATAAACTTAAAAAGGCAATCCCTTCTAGCTCTTTAAAAAAAGCAAGCATTTCCTTTTTTTTCCCAGCATTACCCGTCGCGATTAGAATTTTTTTCATCCCTCAAAAGCATTTATTTTATCAACCGAATTTACCGATTTATCAGGTTTAAATCGCAAAATCATCGCGCGTCGAACGGGCACCTGCTTTGTCAGTTCGTGGGAAATCTTCTTTGATACTTTTTTTATCGGCCCCAAAAATTTAGTTGGCCCACCGATACTTCGTAAAAAAATATCACAAACTCCTAAATCTCCCGAAATTTCAACCGCCGTAACGGTCAAAAAACCTACTTCTTCTGGGTCCGTAAACCGCTGAATAATAGGAGGAATAACCTCCTCTACGACACCCGCCAAACGTTTACTTCGCTCTGAAATCTTCATCAATAAAAGTCTAAAGTTTTACGCTTTAAGTTCAAAGTTTAATTGATCATTTTCCATTATTCATTGATAATTGATCTGATGTCATTTGAACTTTGTGAATATTCCGATGAAATAAAAAAAGAGTGGAATAACTTTGTATCTACTCATCCTTTGGGATCGGTTCATCAGATGAGTGATTGGAAAAAGTTTCAGGAAAAGATCCCGGGACGAGGCGAAGTTTTTGGTTTTTGTGTACGTAAAAGTGGGACGATTATCGCTACCACCTTTTGCGTAAAAATGGAAATGGGGGTACTTGGTAAATTTTGGTATTACTCAGCACGAGGCCCTGTTATTGATGAGTCTGATACGAAAGGATTAAATTTCCTCCTAACCGAAGTGGCAAAAAAACTACAAAAAAAAGGTGGTATTTTTTGGCGATTTGATCCTTATTTTTCACCTCACTACTCACTTCCCACTATTCACTATCCACTTTACAAAGCCACTCAAGACTACCAACCAACCGATACGCTTGAAATTGACCTAACACAAACTGAAGACGAAATCCTCGCCCAAATGAAACGACGAGGACGAAATGGAATCAATAAGGCACGCAAAAAAGAAGTGGAAATTGAAGTTATTGAAAAGGGCTCTTTTACGGATAAGGATTTACAGGATTTTTATGATCTAACAACAGAAACAACCAACCGTGATGGATTTTCTGGACAAGGTATTGAGTACTATCGATATTTTTTAACAGAGCTAAAAGACGTTGCAGTCTTATTTTTTGCAACCGCTGAAGGTAAACGGATTGCAAGTGCTATTTCCACTTTTTGTAATGATAAGGCCATCTACTATTTCGGAGCCTCAACTTCTGACCGAGCACTTAACAAACTAAAAGCTCCAACCCTACTCCAGTGGGAAATGATGCGATATGGGAAAAATAAAGGATGTAAAACCTATGATTTCCTTGGCATTGCACCAGAAGATCAACCAAAACATGCGTATGCGGGAATTTCCCAATTCAAACACGGATTTGGTGGATATCGAAAAGTCTATCAGGCTGGAAAAGAAATTGTTCTGAATAAATTTTGGTATTGGATTTATCGGATGGTAAAAAAAGTTCGATAAAAGTTCATTTTAAACGTATTTCCAAAAATAAAGCTATAATAGTGATTCGTGGACTATAACAGAAAATGAAGGTGACAGACCCCTTTTCAGAATTAGTCAAAAAGGAGATGTTTTTACTTTGACCTGATAATCAGAGGAAACAGCTATCACCTCTACGAAATTATTAACTGAGACTCTAACATAGTTGATCACTTTTTAGAGAAATTTCAGGCTCTTAAAGAAAAACTTATAGCGGTTTCTTTGCTATAATTTTAAAAAATAAAACAGCAAGACTTACCTTGCTGATTTATTTATAGTTCATCACTTTTAATTTGTAGACTATTTCTTGTCCCGTGTATTCTCTTCAATATCAACCAGTACTTGTAACAAATCACCTATTAAAAACCCAAAGACAAGCCACATAAATCCTGTTGCTAAAAACTGAAGGAAAAGGAACGTTACCGCTAAAAATCCGTCCGTTTGGAACGGTGACAACAGTCCTAGAACGAGGTAAATAACAAAGAAGATAATCCCAATAAATCGAGAAAATCGACTTACAAGTTTAATACCTGGGTACTTTAGTGTTTCCACAGCTTCTTGGTGTGAAGACTTTACGACTTCCTTGAGTAGTTCTTTTCCGCTAAGCTTTTCCTCTGTATTTGTATTTTCCATTTTTTGGTTTTGGTTAAATTATTTCTGCTAATTATACAGGAAAGATAAATTTTTTCAAACTTTTTATACTTCAGTAAAAATAAAAGTTCTTTCGTTCCAATCCAAAGAGTAATTTAAAAGTAATCCAGACTGGTTTGATTTACTTCTTTTCTTTTTTAGGCAATTCAGCTGTTTTCTTTTCTAAATATCGAATATCTTCGAGTAATTCACGATACCAGGTTACGGGAAGTTTATCCAAATTTAAACGTAGAGCATTAGCTGTTACTACCCACTTTCGAGGTGAATTCTGGATTAATGTAAAAATCTGATCAGGCGTAAAATGCTTCCCAAGTCTAATGATGATCTCGTACTCTTTGTGTGATTTTTTTTGTAATCGAATCCCTGCCAAGTGAGCTGATTTTAGTGCTATTTTCATCTTGATCACTCGACAAAGGTTTTCTACTTCACGAGGAAGAATACCATAATCTTCTTCCAGATCTTTTACATAATCCTTGAGGTCTTTAAGGTTTTCCATCCCTGCAATTTCCTGATAAACCTGTATTTTTTCGTCTGCATTGGGAATATAACTTGGTGGAATATAAGCCGATAAGGGAATTTCTACAGTTATATTTTCCTCTTCTTCCTCCTCCATTCCTTGTTCACCACTTTTCATTTTCTCTACGGTCTGGTTTAACATGCGGATAAAATGAGAAACACCCGTATCCTTCATAGTTCCCGATTGGTTCGCCCCTAATATTTCGCCTGCACCACGGATTTCTAAATCCCTCATAGCGATTTGAAATCCTGACCCTAGCTCTGAGGCCTCAACAATAGCCCTTAGTCGTTTTTTAGCATCAACGGCTAATTTCTGACCTTGGTAGAGAAAGAACGCGTAGGCCTGTGTTCGTCCTCGTCCAACTCGTCCACGTAGTTGATAGAGCTGGGATAGTCCAAATTTTTCCGCCCGATTAACCAATAACGTATTCGCATTGGGCAGATCAATTCCATTCTCGATAATGGTTGAAGCAACGAGGACATCTGCCTTTCCCTCCTTGAATGTTTTGATTCGTGCTTCTAAATCATGCGGACTCATCTGTCCATGTGCTACTACAAACTTTATATCAGGCATTAACTGTCGCATTTGCTCTGTTTGGGATTCGATCGTTTGGACTTGATTGTGAAGGAAGTAGACCTGTCCACCACGAGCTTTTTCGTATAAGATTCGTTCACGAATCAGATCTAAACTATACCGTCGAACCTCCGTTACCACTGGTAACCGACCTGGTGGTGGTGTGGTTATCGTTGAAATATCTTTTAGCTTATTCAACCCCATATGTAATGTCCGTGGGATTGGTGTAGCTGTCAGGGTTAACATATCCACCCCTGAACGTAGTTTTTTTAATTTTTCCTTTTGCTTTACCCCAAATCGTTGTTCTTCATCAATAATCACTAGCCCTAAATTTTTAAATTTAACATCATCTGACAAAAGACGATGCGTTCCAATAACGATATCAATCGCTCCAATCGCTAATTTCTTTAATATTTCCTTTTGCTCTGCTGGAGATTGAAATCGGGAAAGTAAGGCTAAATTTAAACCATAATCACGTTTAGCTACCCGTTTCATAAAACTCTGATAGTGCTGTTCTGCCAAAATAGTAATAGGGGCTAAAATAACACACTGATACCCTGAACAAAAAGCTTTAAAAGCCGCTCTCATCGCAATCTCTGTTTTCCCAAACCCAACATCTCCACAAACCAGTCGATCAACAGGTTTTGGGCGTTCCATATCCGCTCGAACTTCCTCCCATGCCTGATGTTGCCCAGGCGTAAGCGTGTATGGGAAATCACTATAAAACTGTAACATTTTGTCACTATCGGGTTTAAACTTCTTTCCCTTTGCCAATTCTCGTTTGGCATATAATTGGAGTAGTTCTTTGGCAATTTTTTCGGTTTCTTTTCGTAGTTTCTTTTGTAAATTTGACCACTCAGTTCCGCCTAACTTTGTTCGTCTTGGTTCATCATCTCCCACATATTTTGAAACCTTTTCCGCCGAATCAACGGGGACGAATAATCGATCATTATTTAGATAGGCTAACTTTAAGTATTCTCGAATTTCACCTTTATTTATTTCTCGTCTTACAATCCCCTCATATTTTGCAATTCCATGATCAAGATGAACGACATAATCCCCGTCTTTAAGTGAATTCATCAGTTCAAAGTTCATCCCCGAAATAGATTTTTTTCGAGCAGTCGATCGTTTGAACTGAAAAATCTCACGATCGGTTAAAAACAACATTTTACGATCGTTATTTTGAAAAGAATGCGGTAAAAAATCTTCTTTTTTCGCTTTTATCAGTTTAACCGTTGATGGAAAATCTTCCGTCAGGTTTTCGGTAAACATAATGTCATTATCCCTAAAAATCCGTTTAATTTCTTCATACTTTTTGGTCATAACGACAATCGAGAAATCTCGATGAAATCGCTCTTTAATATCCATAACAAAATCTGGAATCGTATAAAAAGGCAAAACTGAGAAAAAGTTTAAATGGATGAACTGCTCATCTTCTTCTGGAAAAGTTGTAAACTTTATCCGATAGAAATCGCCACTTGGGCAGATTTGTTTATCGAGGTCATCTGCAATAAAACAACTCTGTTCCTTTTTCTGACCTTCTAACAGCTTTTGAAATTTTTCAGTGTATAAGGTTTTCTCATACTTAATCGCATAAATAGAAAGTTGTTTAAATTTTTTCAGCTTAATCGCAGGAATTTCACCCTGCGGATAATTCTCAATATTTTCAATACGATCACCAAATAAATCAATACGATAACAAACCCTCTCATTGATAGGATAAATAAAAAGCTGGTCTCCACGTTTTACGAATTCTCCAGGTTTTATACACTGATCTTCCGCACTGACATAACCTCGTTCTTCTAAGTCTCCAAAAAAATCATAAATTTTCAAAGTATCACCAACTTTAAGCTTCAGTATCGCTGATTTGATAGTCTTTTTAGTCGGAAACCTTTGCGTTAAAATAGCTTCTAAGCCTTCAAATAAAAACAAGTTTTTATGACCATCCATCAATCTTTTCTGAATATCATAGTAGGTCTGCATATCCAGTTTCTCTGGAATAAAAACGATATTTTCCCCAAAAAATAATTCGGCATTTAGATGCAGGCTCTCCGCTTTTTCTTCCGCACTTGCCCAAAATATATTTTTAAAATTCGATTGTTTGACAAGTTCAGCAAGGAGAAAGCTCTTAGCCATCGCATTTCCAACATTAACGAAGGTTAACTTTTTATTATCCTCTAATGTTTTTAGTGCTTCTGGGATTTGAAGTGAAAACGGAAAATTTTTGATCTGAGTCATGCCGTACTTTGGTCGATATAATTTTTATGAATGCCCTTCCTGTAAAAAGAAACCAGCCGTATTTTAAATACGCTTGGGAAAAAATTTTAAATTCCTCAGTTATTGTATCATCAACATAAAAAATAAGACGAGATTTGTAATTATCTCAAATTTATTTGGAGTTTATAAATATAAAAATTAAATGCAATATTTTTAATTCTAAAATAGATTCAAGCACTAAACCGAACAAGCATTAGGGGAAAAAGTTGGACTTATTTAAAATTTCATTGTATCCTGAAATCG
>CAYXXA010000019.1:0-3595 GCA_964468965.1 uncultured Candidatus Peribacteria bacterium | reverse complement strand
TGCAAATGCAAACTGTTCACCAAAAGACGCAGCTCTTCAAAAACAAGCTATGAAGACCGAAGTTGGAAAATTTCTTAACGTACAATGTCCCCAAAGTAGCTGTAAAGTTGTTATTACCGATGTACCAGTTTCAGAGATTTTAGACCCTTCACCAGCCAAGGTATATTAAGGTTCTATTTTAGTCTAAGATATCGTACGTGCCCCCCCCAAACATTAAGATTACATTAAATTCCCCTATTGTTTTTTGTAGTACACAATCGATACTAAGCATAACATTCAGAGTCACTTAAAACTTAGAATTTTCCCCATGCTCGCACGACTCAAAAGTATCAGCCTCATCGGACTTGACGCCAATGTCATCGACGTCGAGGTTGATCTTCACGGTGGACTGCCAAATTTTCAGATTGTGGGACTTGGTGATGCCGCGATACAAGAATCAAAAGAACGTATTCGATCGGCTATTAAAAACTCAGGATTTGCTTTTCACCGTGGGAGAATCGCCGTTAATCTCGCACCTGCTGATATCAAAAAACACGGACCACGATTTGATTGTTCTATCGCTCTCGGCATGTTGATCGCTTCTGGGGAGATCAACTTACCCACGGAAGTGGATACCAAAATCTATCTAGGAGAGCTTGGATTCTCAGGGAAACTTCGTCCAATCACTGGGATTCTTCCTACCGTTTCTGGAGCGAAAGATTTAGGATTTAAAGAAGTTTTTGTACCGGAAGAAAATGCACGAGAAGCCTCTGTTATTCCTGATATTTTGGTGTATCCCGTAAAAGATTTACAAGCCCTTGTAAACCATATCAATGGATTTGAAACGATCGAACCCATGCCTACTCGTACAATAGAACCACAAAACTTTGAAGCAGATGGAGAATCCGATATGAAGTTTATCAAAGGAAACGAACACGCCAAACGTGCTATGGAGATTGCAGCGGCTGGTGGTCATAACATGCTCATGTCTGGACCTCCTGGATCAGGAAAAACCATGTTAGCAAAAAGTTTTGCTACTATTCTTCCACAATTAACTATTGACGAAGCTTTGGAAATTACCAAAATCCACTCTATTGCAGGACTGACAAATGACAAAAATCCAGTCCTTTTCCAACGCCCATTTCGAGTGGTTCATCATACGGCTTCGGGAGTGGCTATTGTCGGAGGCGGAAACCCTCCAAAACCAGGTGAAATATCACTCGCCCACCGAGGCGTTTTATTTCTCGATGAGTTTGCGGAGTTTATTCCCAAAACATTAGAAGTCCTTCGCCAACCACTTGAAGACGGAAATATTACGATTTCTAGAGCTTCTGGAACTTTAAATTTCCCCGCTAAATTCATGCTAGTAGCGGCAATGAATCCCTGTCCCTGTGGATTTATCAATGATCCTAAAAAAGACTGTATCTGTACCCCATTTCAAGTGCAACGATATCGAAATAAAATCTCCGGCCCATTACTGGATCGAATCGATCTTCATATAGAAGTTCCTCGAGTGGAGTTTGAAAAACTGTCAGAAATGCAAGAAGGTGAAAATTCAAAAACCGTCCGAGAACGAGTTCAACTGGCACGTAATTATCAAATAAAACGGCTTAAGACCGAAGGTTTAACCTGTAATGCCGAGATGCCATCTTCCCTAGTCAAAAAGTACTGTAAACTCGATAAAGCGTCTGAGCAATTGATGAAAAATGCAGTTACTCAAATGAATCTCAGTGGACGAGCCTTTTACCGAATTTTAAAACTTGCCAGAACTATTGCCGATCTCGCTGGGAATGAGAATATTTCTATGGAAAATCTAGCGGAAGCAATCCAGTATCGTGAAAGGCAAGAGGCGTAACAAATTTATTTGAGCTTGTACTCTCATCATCTCATTGCCTCCTGTCTAACCTAACGACTTTACCATATACGTACATTTTTCTTCGTATCCCCATTTTCGATAGTACTCCCGCGTCCCTACTCCAGCAATGATCGTCATCTTTTTCATTTTCCATTCATCCTTAGCAATACGCTCCGCCTCTTTAATCAATCGTCGCCCAAACCCTTTGTGCTGTCCTTGTTTCGCACGAACACTTTCATCACCAACGGAAATCTCACCACCATAAGAATGCACCTCTCGAATAAGGGCCGCGTTTTTGAGAACGGAACGAAAAAATTGTGGTTCAAATCCTTCACTTGGTTTTCGGAGTCGAAGCAGAGCGTAAAGGTATTTTTTGTCGGGAGATTCAAAACTCAAAAAAGTTTCCAGCCCGTCTGAAGCCCGATAATCCCGACGAACCAAAATAGGTTCTGACCTTTTTGAATTTATAGCTACGGGCTTTGAAAAGCCAATTTCTCTCGCTCGAATATCTCGGAAAAGATTGTTATTCTTATCCAAATCGTGAGCCTCATAAAAATCATCTCCAACAATTTCTCGTAGTTTCTTGGGCTGATCGGTAATAATCTGTCGAAGATTACTAAACTTGGCCCCTGCTGAAATATTAGAAACGGGAATATCACGCATCAGTCGCATGATTCGTGTCCATTCTGGAACAAAAGTCTGCCATCGCATGAGCAGTTTAATAAGATCTGAATCATCATAGGGCTTATATCGCCCATCTTTCCACCACTGACTCAGTTCTGCACTCTCAATAACCACGCAAGGATAGAGTTTTACAAAGTCGGGGCAAAAATCAGGATTTGAAAAAACTTCTTTCATCCAGACTAAGTCTTTCTCGATATTTGATCCGGGTAGTCCGGGCATGAGGTGAAAGCAGACTTTAAACCCATAATCCTTCATGAGTTTCATCGCTCGAATCACATGTTTTCGCTCGTGTCCACGTTTGGTTAATTTTTGTACCTCATCGTCAAGAGTTTGAACGCCAATCTCAATTCGTGTACATCCATATTTACGCATTCGTACCAACTCCGCTTCAGTAATAAAATCTGGACGAGTTTCGAGAGTTAGTCCGATAATTCTATGCTCGGCTGTTTCATTTATTTTTTGAAGATTTTTGAGGGATTTTGAGCCAGTCGAAAGTGGTTTTCCATTCGCGGCTTCAAAGCATTTTCGAATATACCAATTTTGGTATCGGTAGGGAAGAAAACTCCATGTTCCACCCATGACGATAATTTCTAATTTTGAAACTGGGTGACCAGACTCCTCCAGCGCAATGATACGGTTTTTCACCTGCTTGAAAGGATGAAATTGGTTTCTCAATGCTCGAGCCGCCGCTGGTTGATTCGACATATAACTCTTAGGCATACGATCCTCTGTGGGACAATACACGCATTTCCCTGGACACGGATAAGGTTTCGTCAGTATCCCGATTGGTGAAACACCCGAGATCGTCCGAACTGCTCGCTTTTGAAGTAAGTTTTGAAGTAACTTTGGAAGTTTTAGGTTATATTTTTGAGCGGTAACGATTAAATCTCGGTTCTGAATCATTGAGATTTTGTATTCTGAGGAAAACTGACTCTTTCGCTGAGCTAGATCTTTCGCTCGTTTGGGGATACGCTTCATAAGTGACCGCAAAAAAAGCAAGACGAGTGCTTGATCCGCGACCTTTTGTCGTGCTCCAAATATCTTTACTTTTTTTATCATCGGTACTTGGTTTATAGA
>CAYXXA010000018.1:0-23965 GCA_964468965.1 uncultured Candidatus Peribacteria bacterium | reverse complement strand
AATAAATTGACATATATGTAAAAATAGATTAAAAAGCACTTGAAAAACCAAAATAAATAGTAAAAAAACTTAATCCTTTTTTTATGTTAGAATTTATTTGTGGTTTATTTTCGTTGACATGTTTATCAGAAAAATTTGATACAGCATACTCTCCAGTGCATACGGTGGCACAGCCGTATGTAAAACGAAACTTAAAGGTTCGGATTATTAATGATAACAAGGGAAAATCATCGATTTATTGGGGGGGACATTTTTCAGCAAAAAACTTTAAGACAGAAGATGAAAAAAATAAGTTAAAAACAATAAAATCGACACTTCGAAAGGCTGTTTCAGCACTTCCGATAAAACAAACTTCATACCTAAGTGATCTTATTGTATCGAATCAGTCTCATGTTTCACGAGGGATGGCTAATTCGCATAAAATGCTTATCAATGTTGGAACTATTGAGACGAATGAAGAGTTGGCGGCTATTTTTATACATGAAATGGGACATGTTGTTGATCTTGGTCAGTTTAAAGGTCATAAATGGAGTGATGTTTCAGGTTTTATGGATGGAGATACTCCGATTTATAATGATGATCCAAGTTTGATGTTTTATCAAATTTCATGGTTGAATGAAAAACAAAAGAAAATAGGTGTAAGTAGGTATGACTTTGTATCAGGATATAGTCAGACAGATCCATTTGAGGACTTTGCGGAACACTATATTTTTTACCGATTACATGGTGAAAAATTTAGAAATATGATGCAAAGATCAGATAAATTAAGACAAAAATATGTATTTTTAAAGAATAATGTCTTTGCTGGAAAAGAATTTCAAAAACAAAAACCGTTTGTAATGCCTGCGAAAAAAGATATTTGGGACACCACTTTACTGACTTATGACCTACGAAAAGATTTGATCTTAGGATATTAACCACTAGAATCTGTCTGATTGGCCATTTATTCATGCGATACGCACAAATCATTCAGGACTCGTGGGAATTGACCACTGATAACCCAAAGTTAAAATGGTTAGTCTTTGTTCCTAGCTTTGTGGCCGTTATTGTTTTTGTGGCAGAAGTTTCGTGGCAGTTATATCTTTACCTTGGGGAATTTAAAATCATTGATAGTCATTTTACGATTGAATCAATACGGACTATTGTTAATTTTTTGGCTCAAAATCATCTTCTTGGCTGGTTTATTTTTGTCCTTATTTTTATTCTGTTTTTTGCTTTTGTTGTTCCTAGTTGGGTTCTTGGAGCTTTAATCTTGGGGATTAAGCAAAAAATTATTTTCCCTCAAAAGTACTGTTCCATTAAACAAAAGCTTGTTTCGGCCTACGATTACTTTTTCCAGCTTTTCGAATTTCATGCGATTTCAGGGCTTTTTTCTCTTTGGTCTATAGCTTTATTTACTGCTACCTTTTATCGATACTTTCATGATTCACTTTTTAAACTACTTTGGCCCTTTCTAGTAATTTATACCATCTTTGCTTTTTTTATATCTGTTTTTCTTAGTTTTACGCCCTACTTTATTGTTTGTGAAAAAGAACCGCTAACTTCAGCTATAAAAAAGAGTATTGGACTGGTTTTTCTTAATTTCGGGAGAACCATATCTATCATGCTTTTGATGTTATTGGTAAACTTTCGAGTACTCCTAAATATGATTATTGTTTTACTTGTGCCAATTGGAATATTTGCGGCTTTTACTTACTTTACGAACTCTCTTATTTTAGGTTTTTCTGTTATTATTGGAATCGGACTACTTGCGATTACAGCTTATCTGACAGCTATTTTAGAAGTATTTTCCACTACTGTTTGGATTGAAAGTTTTTTTCAGATGCGATCAGCTCAAAAAGCACTTTTGGAAGTGGAAGATAGTGAAAAAGTATAGTAGATTTTATGTTTTGTATGTGGTATAATCAGAAGAAATGATGTTTAATTTATACCAGATTAATGTAAAAAAAATAGTGTTAGCCGTTTTTTTAGGTTTATTTATAATACTTTTTAGTGGTACTTCGGTTTCTTTTGCGCAAACGGAAACTTCGGATACTTCGACAACGCCTTCTATTGAAACTCTAGAAAAAGAAATAAAATCCCTCGAAGCCAAAAATAAAAGTCAGCGTGAAGCCTCTTCAAACCTGGGGGAACAGATTATGAAAACTAAAGATGAGAATGCTAAAAATGCCCTCAGGAAACAACGGATTGAAATAAATAAAAAGATAAAACAAACAACTTATGAAATTTCAAAAAGAAAAACACAGATTCTTAGTCAGCAAAGTGATACTTTTAATGTTGGAGAATTTCTCAGCGTTGGGAATGAGGCAAATCTTACCGTTAGTGCTGAGGATGATAAGGATAATTTGATATATCGAGTTATCAATATGATGATTACTATGATGGGAATTGTGGCAATTTTACTTTATGTTATTGCGGGCTTTTTTATCATTACTGCAAGCGATGAAAATCAATTGCAAAAGGGAAAGACAATTTTGATTTATACGTCTCTTGGAATTGCTGTAGCCTTTAGTAGTTATATTTTAGTTCAGATTATTTTATCGGCTATTTTTACAGTTGCGTAAAGTCCTTATGATCTGTTGGGCTATTTGGGGATCAAATTTCCCATTGGTTTCGATTCCACTGGCTAAATCGAGGACATACGCTTTTGGGTACTGTCTGACAAAGCTGGCTACATTGGTTTTATTGATGCCACCAGCGATACCGTATTTTATCTGATGATTTTCGCAAAAGGTAATAGCTTCATCAACTTTTTGCTTCATTTTTTGGGATATAGTTTTTCCACTACCTGGGTTGTGTCCATCAAAGAGAAATAGATCAATGAAAGGTTTATACGAAGACAACATATTTATTCTGAAATCGATATCGACAGGGAAAGCTTTCCATATTTTTGCTGATGTTTTTCGTTTTAATTTCTGACAAAATGAAGCCGATTCATGCCCGTGTAATTGAATGATATTGAGGGTAAATGGTTGAATTTTTTTGAGAATAAAATCTGTACTTTGATCTTGAAAAACCCCAACATTCGTTCCCCCATGTCTAAGATCAATAGGATTTATCAGTTTTCGTTTTGAACTTTCGACAAAATTTAATCCGATAAAATCGACACCATAATTTAGGCAAAAGTTATACATTTCTTGGGTTCGAATGCCACAAAATTTGAGCTTCATGATTGGGTAAATTTTTGAACTTCTGTTTCTATTTTTGAGTAATCCTGTAAAGACATGAAATGCGTTCCTACCAAAATAACATCACAAATACCCTTTATTTGATCAATACTTCGAACATCCGACAGCCCAGATTCCGCGACCCGGGTAATATTTTTAGGGATAAGAGGGAGCAATTTCTGAAAGTTTTTAATGTCAACCTTAAGGTTTGGATCCTCAAAATTACGACTATTAACCCCGATGATCTTCGCTCCTGAAGCGACAGCTTCTTCGATCTCACGAGCATTGTGTGTTTCTACAAGACAGTGCATACCGAAGGATTCAGCATATTCTCGGAAAGCACGGAGTTTTGTTTTTGTTTTCAAAATTGATGTCATGAGTAAAATAGCGTGTGCTCCAAAAATTCTTGCTTCTTTTATTTGTTCCAGATGAATAATAAAATCTTTTCTTAAAACGGGAATATGAATGGTTTTGGAAATCTTTTTAACAACGTCTAGACTTCCGCCAAAAAAAGGTTTATCACTCAGGCAGGATATGGCGGCTGCTCCATTCTTTTCATAAATTTTTGCTATTTTTATAATATCTGCCTCGGGGAATAAATCCCCTTTGGAAGGTGATTTTTTTTTAATTTCGGCTATGAGTTTTGGCCAGGTTTGTGGTCGCTGTTGTAAAAAGGCTAAAAAATCAAGCTCACTTTTTGAAGGGTTTTGAGTTTTGTATTTACACTCAATACCTAGTATTTCAGCTTTTTTGTAAGCGATAATCTTGGTAAGAATATTCATGACATTTTTTGATGAAACTGTACTAAGAAATTATCTGTCATGCCTGCGATATAATCACATACTCTTCTTGGTAAGTCTTCATCAGGAAGGAATGATGTAGGAATTTTGTGAGGATTTTGATAACAAAACTGAAAAACCTCATGGATAATTTTAGCACCTTCGTCATTCATTTTTTTTACGCTTGGAGCGAGATAATAATTTGCGAAAAGAAAAGACTTAAGGGATTTAAATTTTTTAAAAAAATCAGCGTTAAGATAAACGATAGATTGTTTTTGTGCCTGAACGTCCTCAATTCTTTCAATGTTGTACTTTTTAATATTAGCTTTAGTATCACGAATAATCTGAACCAATAGATGCCGAATGACACGACGAACGATAGCTGAACGATCTTTTCGCTCCTTTTTATCAAGACTGGCAATTGCCTTTGCCGTAATTTCAACGGTTTCGAGATCACTAATTGTAAAGAAGTTTCCACGCAAACCATCTTCAAGATCTGCCGAGAGGTAGGCAATTTCGTCAGAAATATCAACCAGTTGTGCTTCTAGGTGGGGTGAATAGATGATTTTCCCACTTGGACGATCAAAGTAATTTTTGTGTTTTTGAATACCCTCCAGCACCTCAGGACTGAGATTTAAGCCTGGGAAATCTTGATAACGTCGTTCGAAGTATTCAACAACTCTTAGGCTTTGCTTATTGTGATCAAATTTTGAATCAAAGTTTTCCATTTCACTATTGAGTGCATGTTCTCCCGTATGACCGAATGGGGGATGTCCAAGGTCATGAGCAAGAGCAATAGCTTCAACTAAGTCCTCATTTAGTCGTAACTGACGAGCCAGATCACGAGCGATTTGAGCCACTTCAATAGAGTGACTAAGTCGATTTCGAAAATGGTCGCCATAACTTGGTGTGACGACTTGCATTTTTCCTTTTAGTCTTCGGAAGCTCGTGGTATGAATAATGCGGTCTCGATCTCGTTGAAAAGGAAGTCGATCGTGATCAGGAACTTCACAGTGTTTTCGAGGTTTACTGGTTTTATTTTTTTGTGCATAGTTTGCCAAAAAATAATCAGCTTTTTCCCATAAATTTTCACCATCAATTAAATTTTTCATCTGAGTCTATCTTATTCGATTAAAAAGATTTTGCACTGAAAAATGAATACCTTTAGAATAGAACATGATGGATGATTCAAGATTTGGTTTCAACTGGGATGAGCAAGAGGTGGCTTCAGCTGAAGAAGCAAAAGATCTTGTTGCTCATGATATTGAAAAATATTGGGGAAAGGAATGTCTTTCAACATCAACTTCTTATGCTATAACACTTGCTTAGTATGGATCGAAAAGTAGTAAGAGTACCGACAGAAAATCCTGTTTGGACACAGTTTTTGGATTTTCTAAATATGATTTGGGGCTTTTTAGTTACCTATCAGGTTTGGATTTTTATTATCGCCTTATGTTTGGCTTTGGGTATTTGGTTCTTTAAACATCATAAAAAACAATCAAGTGAAATTCGAAAACTTTGGATTTTTACACTCTTCTTTCTCACGAAGCGACAGATGATGATTCCGTTGGTTGTTACGCTTGGACGACGAGATAACATAATTGATGAAGCTACGGAAAAGGCTTTACTTGAAATTCGTGATCGATGTCGAGATGTATCCCTAAAAAAAGATCCTGTTAACCGTCTGGCACTGGAGCGAGAGGTTTCCAAAGCTTTGTTTTATTACTTCTCAAGTTTAGAGTCACAGCATAAAATAAAAAAAGGAACAAAATTTGAGAAAATTATGAAAGATCTAGAATTTATTGACGCGAAGCTCGTACAGTTACAGTCGGTTTATAACCGAGAGTCTGAGAAGTGGAACAAAAAAGTTACTTGGAAACTGACAGGTTGGTTTTACGCCCTCTTTCAATTTCATCCCTTTGAGAAGTTTGAAATGCCGAAATAAAAAACAACCACGGTTGTGGCTGTTTTTTTATTTTGAAGATAATTCGTAACATTATCGTTTTGACCATTGTTTTGATTTTCGGGCCCTTGCTCGTCCAGGTTTCTTTCGTTCTTTGACTCGAGAATCTCGTGTAAGAAGATCTTCTGTTTTTAGCTGTTCTCGTAGTCCACTGTCCTTTTTGACAAAGGCTCGAGCAATTCCAAGAGCAATACTATCGGCCTGTGCTACTTTTCCACCACCACGGGTGATTACTTCAATATCAACATTTTTCTTTTCCCCAAGGAGGGCTAAGGGCTTCATGATTCGATTAGAAATCTCTCGACTATCAGACCATTCCGTTAGGGGAATCCCATTGATTGAGAAGTCACCACTACCCTGTGGGTAGAGTCGAACAGTAGCAACTGCACTTTTTCGTTTTCCGTTTGCATAGAAGTAGGCACCTTTTTTTGTCATCTTGTAGTGTTTAAAATTATTTCTTAGAGAGATTTATTATAGTGTTATCGTTTCAGCTTTCTGAGCTTCGTGTGGGTTTTGATCCCCAACAACCAAGAATAGTCGACGCATTTGGTGTTTTCGAAGCTTGTTTTTAGGAAGCATTCCACTAATAGCATCTTTCAAAATTCGAGTTGGATTCTTTTCTCGGACATCTTTCAGTGACTCTGTTTTGAGGTTTCCAAGATACCCAGAGTGACGATAGTATTTCTTATCATTTTCTTTGTTCCCAGTGGCAACAACTTTTTCAGCGTTAAGAATAACGATATAAGCACCACCATCACAGTGTGGTGTGTAGTCAGGACGATTTTTACCACGGAGTCGATCTGCGGCTACGGTAGCTACATCTCCAATAGTTTTTCCTGCAGCGTCAATCACAAACCATTGTCGGTCTGCGTTAGTAACGTTTTGTCGTAGTGTTGTCTTTTTCATTATATAGTCGTTAGTCTTTTTTCATTAAAGTTTATCCAATTGTCTTTTATGTGGTAATGAGATCTACTTGAATAAGCAATGCATTGTCTCCAGCACGTCGTCCAACTTTCGTTGTTCGTGTGTATCCAGAAGATTTATTAGTTTCTTTGACATAAGTGAGTGCTTTTCGTGAAGCTTCTTCTGTAAAAATTACTTTTTTTAGTTCTCGAATGGCATTCATATCGTCTTTTCCCTTGATACGAGTGATAAGCTTCTCTACTTCAGAAGAGAGGGCTTTCGCCTTGGCATCAGTTGTTTTTACTTTTCCATAAAGGAAGAGTGAAGATATAAGATTTCGAACAAGTGCCTTTCTTTGGTCAGCAGGTCGGTTTAAAATCGCTTTTGAATTTCGGTGTCTCATTTTTTAGTCTTCAGTATTAGTAGTTTCAGTATTTTTTGCTTCAGCAACTGGTGCTGGAGCTGTTGAAGTATAACCTCGTTCTCGAAGTACTTCTTCAAGTTCCGTTTTAGCCTTTTGTCCAAATCCTCGCAATTGAGAAAGTTGACTCATTGGAGTTCTAAGTAATTCCTCAACCGATGTAATCCCACCATTAACGAGGGCGTTAAGTGTTCGTTGAGAGAATCCAAGAATGTCAATTGGGGTAAAAGATTCTTCCACAGCAGCAGAAGCAGCCTTTTCCGCTTCTTCTCTAGCTTTAATAGCAGAAAAGCTCGTAGTAAAGTCTTCATCAGTATAAGCATCGTCAGTATTAAATAATTGAAAGTAGCTTTCAATTATTCCTGCTGCCAATTTAATAGCATTTTCAGCCTCAAGACTTCCATCAGTTTCCACTTCAAGCTTCAGCTGATCAAGATTTGTTTGGTCAGCAACTCGGGCTGGAATTACTTCATATTTAACCCGTTTTATAGGAGAGAAATTTGCATCAATTAAAATAAACTCAGGATCAGTTTCAGCGACACTATCTTCATTGCTAATAATTCGATAACCAACTCCACGCTCCACTCGTAACTGCATTTTTGTTTTTACACTTGCTCCATCACAAGTTGTAATAGGTTGGGTTGGATCAAGAATTTCAATATCACTTGATGTTTTTAAATCTTTAGCGGTAATAGCTCCGGATTTAACAAAAGGAACCTCAACAATTTCCACATCTTTAGAGTGTTTTCGAAGACGAAGTGCTCGAAGATTAAGGATAATATCTAATACAGAATCACAAACACCTTTAAGTGTATCATACTCATGTGTAACACCTGTAATTTTCACAGCAGTTACGGCTGTCCCCGGCAATCCTGAAAGAAGTACTCGTCGTAAAGCATTTCCAATAGTCATTCCATACCCAGAAGGAAGCGGTCCCATCGTTAAAGTTGCAAAGTTTTTATTGGTAACATCAATTTTTAGCTTTGGAACTCCGATAGTATCATGAAGGATGTGCATTTTTTAAAGTTTTTAGAAAGTTTAATTTTTTAATTTTTTTATTATCGAGAGTAGAATTCTACAATCGCCTGAGTATTTATCATTTGTTCAAAGTGCTTGGTTTCAGGAATAGAAAGAATTTCAATTTTAAGGGCTCCTGCATCAACTTTCATCCAATCAGGAACAACATAGTCTTTCATCTCTTCTTTATTTTGGGTAAAAATTGGGGATTTCTTTTTACTAGCTTTAACTTCGATAATATCGCCAACCTTTAACTCAACCGATGGAATATCAACTCGCCGTCCATTAAGTGTAAATAAACCGTGAGAAGCAAATTGACGCGCCTGCATTCGTGTTACAGCAAAACCAGCTCTAAAGAGCGCATTATCAAACCGTCGTTCTAGTAACTCTAGGAGTTTATCTCCAGTTACGACTTTAGACCGATCAGCTTTTTCAAAGTATCGATGAAATTGTTTTTCTGAAAGCCCAAACATTCGCTTTGCTGCTTGTTTTTCTCGGAGCTGCTTGGCATACTCTGTCATCTTCCCAAGTCGTTTTCCACCGTGCATTCCAGGAATATTTGGCGATCGGCCTAATATTTTTTGATACTTAGGAGAAGCAAAAAGATTTTTTCCTTCTCGTCTACATTGTCGTGCTTTTGGACCAGTATATCTCATTGATTTATGATTATTTTTTAGGAGCTAATAAAGCTCATTGATTTCATTATTATATTTTTCGCTGTCGCTCTGATCGACATCCACCATGTGGAACTCGAGTAGTATCGGCTATAGCCGTTACGTCAAGTCCTTTGTTCATAAGACCTCGAATAGTTTGGTCTCGTCCAGGCCCCATCCCGTTAACATAAACGATAACAGACTGAATCCCAAAGGCCTGAGCTTTTTCAGCCACCACTTCAGCAGATACCTGTCCAGCGTATGGAGTGGATTGACGAGCTCCTTTAAAGCCATTGGCTCCTGGAGAACTCCAGGCTAAAACATTTGAATCAGGGTCAGTGAGGGTCACAATAGTGTTGTTATATCGTGCCTTAATGTAAACCTTTCCCGTTTCAAAGGTTTTTCGTACTCGTTTTTTATTAGTCTTAGGTGCCATATTAATTTAGGTAGTGAGTAGTAGTTTGGATTATTTAGTTACCTTCTTTTTGTTTGCCACAGTACCTCGTTTACCACGCTTGGTTCGAGAGTTCGTTTTTGTTCGTTGTCCACGCACAGGAAGACGACGTCGATGTCGGAATCCTCGATACGAACCAATATCCTGCAGTCGTTTCACGTTTTGTGAAATTTCTCGTTTAAGATCTGATTCAAGCGTGAATTCAAAATCCGCTAAAACCTTTCGAAGCTTTTCCTCTTGTGATGTTGTCAAATCTTTAACTCGAGTTGATTCATTGATCTTAGACTGATCGATGATCTGACGGGATCGAGCTGGTCCAATACCATGTATATAGGTAAGGGCGATAATGAGTCGTTTGTCTGAAGGGATAGTTGTTCCGGCGATACGCATATTATTTCTTAAGTAATTATTTTTTAGATTTCAAGCAATGGCTTCTGGGAATTAACCTTGTCGTTGCTTATGCTTAGGATCAGTACAGATAACACGTACAATACCTTTTCGTTTAATTGTTCGGCAATTCCGACACATCTTCTTAACGGAGGCTCTTACTTTCATTTTATTATTATCTTAATCGATAGGTAATTCGTCCAATCTCCAAATTGTAAGGAGTGATCACAAGTCGAACCTTGTCGCCAGGGACGATTTTTATGTAATGCATTCGTATTTTTCCAGACATCTTGGCTCGTACTTGATGTTTCTCAAAGCCTTCGGTCGTCAATTCAACTAAGAATTCTGACCCAGGGAGTGTCTCCTTGACTATTCCCTCAACTTCGATATTTTCATCGTTTGCCATGCGGATAAATAGGGATACAAAAGCTAAAAAAGCCGAGCGATTCTAGTAGGAAAGGTTCGCTTGTCAAATCTTTTTCTCTGAGATTTTGAAAGACTTAGTTATTAGTATATAGAAAACGCCACTAAATTGTGGAGAGTCTGTGGTAATTTGCTGACAAATGGTGGGGATGGGGTGATGGTAGGGGGTGTGTGGTTGTAATAAATATGGACGTTTTTATTTTTGAATTAGGTTCAAGATAAGTTAACAAGAAATAAAAATCTGTTTTGATAATCTGTGAAATGAAAAATAAATGACAGAAACGAAGGAAGATCTAAAAAGAGCTGAATAGTTCATCAAATAATAAAAAATAGGACTTTATCAGACTGTGAAGTGTGCTTTTGATGCTCCGAAAATATCACACTTGCCCAAATTTTAAACCCCTCTTTTTCGTATCTCTTCCACATAGTGTTGCAGTATTTCACAAAAGTCATTGATATTTTCATCGGTGAGAAATTTATGCAATCCGATTCGAATTGGAAACTGCCATTGTTTATCCTTTTCAATATGTTTAATAACTTGTGTTGGAGAAAGAATATCGGAGTTACACGCCGATCCTGTAGAAATGGCAATCCCTTCTTCTGAAGAAAGAATCGTCATCAGTTCACTTCCACGAACGTTTTTAATGGCTACATTGATCAGTCCAGGTATTCGGTCATATTCTTTTTCATGAATTTTAGTGTCGGGAATATTTTTTGTAATATAATCTTCTATTTGTTTCTGCCATTTTTTGAGTTTTTGTATCGTATCTTCTCGTTCATCATTAAAACATTCAAAGGCTTTTGCGGACCCCTCAGCGAGGAAAACATTTTTCGTATGTGAATCCTTGGAAATCTCGCTAAACATTTCCGGATTTTTAATATAAAGGATCCCTACCATTTTAGGTCCATAGATTTTTTGTGGTGCAAAAGTACCAAAGTCACAGTGTTCAAAATCGGGTAAAATACCTTTGGCAAAAGATTGTGAAAAGTCTCGTAGAATAATCGTTTTTGGGAATTTTTCACGGAAAAGTTTTCCATCATAAATAGCTCCCGTTTCAGAGTTAGCTGCCATAAGAGCTAGAAATTTAGGATTTTTTTTCGCTAACTTTTCAATATCTTTGCCTCGTGGATCAAACCAATTTTGCGAAGGAATTTCGTCAATGACCGAACTATGTTCGACTGCCGAGCAATAGCAGTTTTCAATTCCAAACCGTTTTGTCGCAGCTTTGATAGCTTTGCGGTTACTATCGGTCCCTGAGTATGTTAAAAACAACTGATCGTTAGAAACCCCCAGTATACTGGCTATTCGCGTTATGGCACTGTCTATTTTTTTTAGTGATTCAAACCCATAACAATGCTTTGAATTTTCATTTCCGTAGATATCCATAACTGAAATCATGGCATCTTTTACTCGTGAATCGAGTGGTGTTGTAGCTGCTGAGTCAAAGTACATAGAATAAGTTTAAAAGGGAAATTATAAAAATAAGGGGCGTTTAAGGACTCTACTTTTTAAAACAGTAAGATCCTAGTTTTGTTTGTAAGATGGTTTCAGCTCTTTTTTTCAAAAAGAGTGGATCTTCGTCAGCGTATTTAATCGTAATTTTTTGTTGTTTCGCTTCTTTGATTATGGGGTTGAAAAAATCATCTGCGGTAAAAACTTTTATCTGTGTTCCAGCGATGTGCTGTAATATTTTTTTTGTTTTTTTATCCCCAAATATGGGTTCGGGAAAGAAAAGTGTATCACAGTTGTTCTGTTTGACATATCGAATATGTTTTCGGGCAAGTCGTCGAAATTCTACAGAATCAGATAATCCCTCAAGCGCTAAGTGTTTTAGTGCTTGTGATTTAAATACCTTTAGACATGGTTTTTTCTCGGCTCTTTTGTCTTGTGGGAGATATATACTGGTTGAGTTATCAAAAGACAGAGCTACATCTATTAGTAGAAAATTTTTTCGATCGATGATTATACCGATTCGCCCAAATTTTGTTTTTGATTTTAAAATATTGGTGATGCCATTTTTAAATAAAGAAAGAGAAAGATTGTTGTTTTTGTCTGAACAAATATTGAAATACAGCTCTGCCGTCGGATTTTTAACTAAAATCTTTCGCCCAAGTACAAAAATACCGATATCGCCTTGAAGTTGCATGCTACTTTGTGATAATATAGTATTGATGAAAAAATAAAAATACAAAAATGAGAAAAGCACGAACAGGGTTAGATGATTTATTAGAAACACCAAAAAAACGATCGTTTGGTGGTTTTTTGTTGTGGGGTTTTATTGTGATTGTTGTAATTTTAGTGGGATATGTAACATGGGCTAGGTATGATTTACAGCAAAAAAAAGAAAGTCTTGAAAGATCGGTGGCGGCTCTAGAAGATGAAGAAAAAAAACAAATCGCAAAGGAAGGGTATAGTAGGTCGTCGGCTTTAAAAACGGCACAACAAATACTAGAAAAAGCCTCATCTTACCGAATAAACTGGTCGCCATTATATCGAGATGTGGTAAGTTTGGAACGAGGAGGGATCATCTTTTATAGCCTCTCGGCTAACCGAGAACGAGTATTTAATGTAAGTGGAATTGCGCCTAGAATGGAAGATATATCGGCATTGTTGCTCTATCTCAAAAAAAACCAGAAGTTTGATGAAGCCTTTGTTAGTCAGATTAGTGAAGTGAGAAAAGATGAGGAAAAGGCTTTTAATTTTACTCTCTCTTTTCGCCATAAGGGAGGAATTCAAAAACTAGGAAAACAAAAATAAAATGAATATGTGGAAAATACTGGCTGTTGGTGGAGGACTTTTAGTTCTAGGTTTTTGGGTGGTTCCGCAATGGGAACAGGTAAAGTCCCTACAGTTAGAAAATACGAAATTATCAAATATAAAGGCTCAAAAGACAGCCGCTATAAAAGCGTTAACGACATCCCAAAAGACAGGATCAGACGAAGTATTGGGACAGGTTCCTTATACCCCAGAGCAAGCGGTGCTCATTAATGATCTACGACTGATTTCAGCGAAAACGGGTTTTATTTTTCGAGTGCTTAGTTTTGGACAGGGGGAAAATACAACGGTTGGGGCAGCGCAGACAACCGTTAATTTTTCTGTACTGGGGCAAAAATCAAAGGTGATAGATTTTTTGAAACTGATTGAGTCGAATCGGCGATTTATTGGTATGGATAACCTATCGGTGAATATTCAAAAGAAAAATGAGGTAGAATTAGCGGAACTGAATGTGACGCTTTATGCTTTTTCTCAACAAAATTAATATATGCAAAAAAAAGAACAGTCAGTGACTAAGCATATTGAAAAGGTGAAAAACCCAGTTATTAGGCCTATAAAAGAATATTCTCCAAAAGAAAAAAAAGCACAAATACGGAGATGGCTTACTAATCCAAAGTCTCGAAAAATTATTTATGGGGTTACGGATAGAACTGATGATCCATTGATTTTAAAAATCAATGACTTTTTTATTGATTATGGGAAAGTTGGACTAAAAGAGAAGGCCTTGTTTTTTAACTCGCTCAGACTTCTAGTAAATTCTGGAGTAGGCTTTACCCAAGCACTAAAGATGTTAGGGGATCGAACTCGGAATATAAGACTTTCGCGTATTTGTAATACAATGGTGTATGATATGGATCGGAATGGAAGAAGTTTTTCAGAGGCGATGGGGAAATACCCAAACATCTTTGCCAAAGCGGAAATAAAAATGATTTATTCAGGAGAGTTAACCGGGAAAATTGAGTCAACTTTGGATTCAGTTGCAACACAATTACAAAAAAGTATTAATCTTGAGTTAAAAATTAAAAATGCTTTGATTTATCCAATCACGGTTTTTATCGCGATTATTTTAGCTGCTTTTGTGGTTATGGTCTTTATCGTTCCGAAATTTATGGATTTATTTTCTCAGTTTGGGAGTGATCTTCCTTGGGCGACGAAAGTTTTGGTAGGAACTTCGAATTTTTTTCAACACTTTTGGTGGGCAGTTGCTGTCTTGATGGTTATGGGGTGGATGACCTTTCAGTCATGGAAGAAAACTCCTGACGGACAACGATCATGGGATGGATATCTTTTAAAAATGCCATTGATAAAAGAACTGGTTAACAATATTCAAACAGTTCGGATTGCCAATAATTTTGCAACCTTGATGTTGGCAGGAATACCGTTAAATAAGGCATTACGAGTTTTGGGAGATATCATCCCCAACGCCGTAGTTAGCGATGCTATTTTTGCCATAGAAATGAAAATCAGAAAAGGAAAAGCCTTACACGAAGCCTTTGCTCAAGAGTCAGCTATTGACCCTGTTGTGGCGGAAATTTTGGAGGTTGGAGAACGAACAGGTCATATCGATGATGTTCTTAAAAAGCTTGGAACACAGTACGAAATGGAAGTGGAGTCTCAGTTGAAAAATTTGACAACGATGATCGAGCCAATAATTATTATCGTTGTTGGATTGGCAGTTGTCTTTATCGCGATGGCGATTATGCTTCCGATATTCCAGCTTCAAGAACTCTTTACTAACGCTTCGTAATGCAACTTCCTCGTCCAAAAAAATTACTGATACTTCTCGTTCCAGTTTATTTCTTATACTTGGTTGGGCTTTATTTTACGCAGGAAAGTTTAATTTTCATGCCAAGTCAAAAAGAGTGGATGACCCTCGATAGTACACAAGTCGAGGTTGATGAGTTTACGCTTCATCCAGAAGAAGGGGTTTCTATTCATGGATACTTTGTCCGTGTTCCAGAGGCGGAACGAACCATTTTGTTTTTTCACGGGAATGGAGGAAATGTAACCGCTAACTTTGGACGGATTGAAATGGCGAGACAGATGAAATACAATATTGCTCTTTTTGATTACCGTGGATACGGTAAAAGTACGGGAAAAATTTCAAAGGAAGAAGACCTCTATACAGATAGTAAGGTCGTCTACGATTATGTCGTGAACAAACAAAAAGTTGAGCCTCGAAATTTAGTTTTTTGGGGGCAGAGTTTAGGCGGAGCTGTGGCAACGGAAATGGCAAAACGGTATTGGGTTAATGCCCTGATTATTGAGTCGAGTTTTACCTCTGTTCGCGCCATTATGAACCCAGTACTTCGATATACCGTCCCATCATTTTTACTGAAGTATAAGTTTGAAACGATTAAAAAGTTGAAAAACATGCGATCGGTTGTTGTCATTCTCCATAGTAGAGAGGATGAAATGATTCCCTTTTCGAATGCGGAAAAACTTTACGAGATAGCACCTAAACCTAAAAAACTTATCGAAATGACGGGAGCTCATAACGAGGGATTCTGGGAAAATTACCAAAAATACATTGAGATCATTATGGATTACTTAGGTTGATAGTATGTACGAAATTGTTAGTGAATTATGGTCTTGACTGGCTTATTTTTATTTCCAATATCGCAGCGGTTTGGTTGCTAGGAAATCAGAATAAAATAGGATTTCTTATCCGTATTGGTGTTAATATGGCATGGATTCTTTTGGGGATGGTGATTCACAGTCTACCTCTCATGTTAGCGGGTATTATTTTTGCAGGATTGAATGGTCGAGGTTTTTATAAATGGTCACTTAAAAGTTGACTTGATAAAACAAGGGCGTACCGTTGTAGCAGTACAAAAAATGAAAAACTTTATCGAAGACGCTCATGGTAAATTTGGAAAGTATGGAGGATGTTTTGCACCAGAACTGTTACAACCGGTTCTTAAACGAGTTGAGACGGTTTTTGAAAAGTTTAAAAAATCAAAAGAACTTCAGCAAGAGTTTGATGATTTACTGGAACACTTTGCTGGGCGTCCAACGCCTATTTATTACGCTAAAAACTTTTCTAAAAAATATGGAAATGGGAAATCGAAAATATGGATAAAACGAGAAGACCTTCTCCACGGTGGTGCGCATAAGACCAACAATGTTCTTGGGCAAGCACTGCTGGCTCGAGAAATGGGAACAAAATGGCTTATTGCGGAAACAGGAGCGGGACAACACGGTATTGCAACCGCTATGGTAGGGGCACATTTTGGTATGCCGGTGAAGGTTTTTATGGGGCAAAAGGATATCGTGAGACAGGCGATGAATGTTGATCGGATGAAGCTTCTTGGGGCGGAGGTAATTGCGGTAAAAACGGGATCAGCTTCACTCAAAGATGCCATTAACGAAGCCATGCGATATTGGATTTCACACAGTGAGGATACGTATTATATGTTCGGAACAGCGGCGGGACCACATCCTTTTCCCGAGTTAGTGGCACGGTTTCAGAAAGTTATTGGTACGGAGGCACGAGCACAAATACTAGCTGAAGTTGGACGACTACCAGATGAAATTATTGCCTGTGTTGGCGGAGGGAGTAATGCGATTGGAATTTTTCAGGGATTTTTAAAGCCTGAAAGAAACAAAAAATTTCGTTCGAAATTAGTAGGCGTTGAACCAGCTGGAACAGGGAAAAGACATGGACTGACGATTGGAAAAGGAAAATTTGGATGCTTACATGGAAGTTTATCTAAAGTAAACTGTGATGAAAATGGTCAGATTGAAGAAAGTCATTCAGTTTCTGCGGGGCTTGATTATCCAGGTGTTTCACCAATACATGCTTATCTTGATGAGCTTGGAATCGCTGAATACACGGGGATTACGGATGATGAAGCGATTGAAGCTTTACTGGCGTTTAGTAAATGTGAAGGGATTATTCCCGCTCTTGAAAGTAGTCATGCATTGGCGGAAGCAATGAAACGAGTCAGTACGAATGATGAAAAAATTATTTTGGTTAATCTCTCTGGACGAGGGGATAAAGATTTGCATACGGTTTTTGATTATTTAGAAAAAAAATGAACTCTTATCAAGAAACTTTCACACAACTCAAAAAAGAAAATAGAATTGCCTTTATTCCGTTCTGGATGATTGGGGATCCTGATCTTAAGAAATCAGAAGAAATCATCGAAACATTGGCACAGAATTCTGATATTTTAGAACTTGGGATTCCATTTTCAGACCCTCTTGCGGATGGTCCAACAATCCAAGCGAGTGTAAACCGAGCCTTGAAGTCTGGGACAACCACTCAAAAATGTCTCAATGTGGTTAAAAATATTCGACAAAAATTCCCTGAAAAACCGATTGGTTTATTGGTTTATTTCAACCTTATTCTTTCTTTTGGTATCGATAAATTTTTTGAAACCGCGAAAAATGCTGGTGTAAACTCAGTTCTTACTCCCGAAATTCCAGTGGAAGAGATTTCAATTGTGGAGTCTGTCGCAAAAGTGAATCATATCGATCTTATCTTTTTAGTTTCCACCAATACTCCTAAAGAACGAGTTGAACAAATTATCAAAAAATCTGGTGGTTTTATTTATGCTATTTCCACACCTTCTATTACGGGGGCTAAAACCGATGTCACTTCAGAAACGTTAGAAATGATTACGCGGTTAAAATCACAAACGGATCACCCTATTTGTGTTGGGTTTGGGATTTCCTCTCCTGAACATATTCGATTATTAAAAAATAATGGAGCAGATGGAGCTATCATTGGATCGAAGTTATTTGAGTACCGTGAAGACTTAGGAGCGTTGAAGCGGTTTTGTAGAGATTGTTATAATGCGTGCTAAATCTTTACTAATGGTGTCACACTTGCCACAACTTTCTTGATTCCTTTTCCGCTGAAAGCGATAGATAGGATGTCTCCTGAAATTTGAATAATTGTACCTTGTCCATATTCAGGATGTTCAACCTCATCAGAGATTTTAAATTCAGTTTCATTTTCAGCCACACCAAAGATAGCTTCATTTTTCGTTTTTGGCTGTTTTGTGAAATCGATAAATTTTGGAGAACTTGATGAACTAGGTAGAGACGTTTTTTGAGTTTTAAACTGGGAGGTTCCTTGTGCGTAATACTGTTTTGCTGAAAAATTCTTACCACGTCCTAAATCAGTTCTAAATTGAGAAACAGTTGAATCAATAGTATGGCAGTTTTCGTCAAGCTCGGTTAAGAATCGAGACGCGCTTCCAAACTCTGTTCGCCCAAAAAGCATTCGTTGTTTCGCATGAGAAATAAAACACTGCCGCTCTGCTCGTGTAATGGCTACATAACCGAGTCGTCGTTCTTCTTCCAAAAGTTCCCCATCAAACTGAGAAGCACTGGAGGGAAATATATTTTCTTCCCATCCTGGTAAAAAAACAATCGGAAATTCAAGGCCTTTGGAAGCGTGGATTGTCATTAAAGTAACGGCATCGCTATTCTGGATATTATCAAGATCGGAAATGAGAGCAACGCCTTCAAGAAAGTCAGACAGTCCATTCTCACTGGTATCATATCTCCCCGCAACAGAAAAAAGTTCTCTTACATTTTCAATTCGAGCCTGCCCTTCAGCGGTTCCATCATCGAGGTATTTATAGAATCCAACTTTATCAATTAATTTATCCAAAAGGATCGAAATGGGTTCGGTTTTCGATAGTTTTTGTAGTTCTATGATCAGGGACTGAAAGTTTTTGAGTACTATTTTTTTGGCAACAGGGAGCGTATCAATTTCATCTAATCCATCCAAAACTTCAAATAAACAAATTCCGTATTCTATAGCGTATTCTCGTAGAATATTAAGCGTTGCCGCCCCCAGTTTCCGTGACGGAGTATTGATAACACGAAGAAAACTAATGTCGTCTTTAGTATTAAAAACAAGACGTAGGTAACCGATAACGTCTTTGATTTCTTTTCGATCAAAAAAGCGAACTCCCCCCACAATTTGATAGGGTATTTGATTTCGCATAAAGGCTTCTTCTAGTGCTCGAGACTGAGCGTTCATTCGGTAAAGGATCGAAAAATTTTGGTAAGCAGCTCCTGTTTTCATCTGTATTTTTTTGATCTGTTGCGCGATAAATTGTCCTTCTTCTTTTTCATTTCCTACTTCCATTACGGTTAGCATTTCACCTGCTTCATTTTCCGTCCAGAGATTTTTTTTTCGTCCTGTTTGATTTTTCCCGATGAGGGCATTGGCATTATTAAGAATATTTCCCGTTGAACGGTAATTTTGTTCCAGTTTTATGACTGTGGCATTAGGAAAATCCTGTTCAAATTCCAAAATATTTCGATAGTCAGCTCCTCGAAAAGAGTAGATTGATTGGTGGTCATCCCCGACGACACAAAGATTTTGGTGTTCATCAGCAAGAAGGCGAATGATTCTATACTGAGCAAGGTTCGTGTCTTGATACTCGTCCACGAGGATGTGTTGCCACCTAGCTCGATATTCTTTCAGAATATCTTCGATACTTAGTACTTCGACGGTTTTTTCTAAAAGATCGTCAAAATCAAGGGCGTTATGTTCTATTAATCGTTGTTTAAATAACGGGGCGAGTCGTTTTACGGCTTGAGCAAATCGATTGAAATCAGGTGTTCCTATGGATTCATAAAACTCACCAATACTACACAGTTGATTTTTGGCGGCGGAAATATGACTTAGTACCGCGCGCGGTTTGATTTCTTTGGCGTCAAAACCTTGTTCCTTCATGATCAGCTTGATTAGTTTAAGACTGTCATCGGTGTCAAAAATGATAAAATTTGAGGTAAATCCTGTATCAAGGGCTTCAATTTCTTTTCTCAAAATTCGGACACAAATCGAGTGAAAAGTTCCAACGGTTGGTTTCGACCTAAAGATATCATCGTTAGCACCAGTAATTTTATCAATCCGGGTCTGCATTTCCTTAGCAGCTTTATTGGTAAAGGTTACGGCTAAAATTTCCTTACCAGGAATGTCGTGGGCAATCAAATTGGCAACTCGATGAGTAAGAACTCTTGTCTTTCCACTGCCAGCGCCTGCCAGTATCAAAAGTGGTCCAGATAAATGCTCTACCGCCTTTTTTTGGTTTGGATTGAGTCCGTCAATAATTGGATTTTTCATAAACGAGGACAGTGTAAGTGAAAAAAGATCATCAGCAATGAGTTGTTCCTTAATTTTCAATTGACAGTCGTATAAATAATTCTAGAATCGCGAGGATTTTTTAGTAAAAAATAACACGAAAATGGCCCAAAAGCATACACTGGTAGCGACAAAACGAGCAAATACAAAACACTCAGCACGGGAAGCACGGCAGGAAAATAAAATCCCAGCAGTGGTTTATGGACATGGTGTAGATCCTATCAATGTTGCGGTAGATTATTCGTCTTTTCTTCGTCTTTTTCGAAAAACAGGTCAGGCAGCGTTAATTGATCTAGATATTGAGGGGAAGCAAATCCCTGTACTGGTTAATCAATACGATATCCATCCTGTAAAAGATACATTTATCCACATTGACTTCTTTGCGGTAAATATGAAAGAGGCTTCTATTGTTCATGTGCCATTAGTTTTTGAAGGAGAGTCAGAAGCAATTAAAACACTCAATGGAACATTGATGACTAATCAGGAAGAACTAACCATTCGATGTCTTCCTTCTGATATTCCACATGATATCAAAGTTGATATTTCTGCTATTACAGAATTAGCGGGGTCTATTACGATCAAAGATCTGGGGCTTCCTGACACGCTAGAAGTTATGGGACTTGAAGAAGACGCGCCTGTTTGTACGGTTGTTGGGCATGTCGAAGTAGCTGGAGATGAACCAACTTCGGAAGAAGATAGTGAGGTTTTAGCAGAGGGGGCTGGTGAAGAAGATGATAAGGAAGAACAATCTAAATAAAATAAATAAATGATTTGTTTCAATGGAAAATTTCAAGAGGTGATGCCTAAAACGCTGTCGCCTCTTTTTGATTGTTGTCAGTTTGGGTTATCTACTTTTGAAACGTTGAGAACTTACGATGATCAAATATTTCATTTAAAATCCCATTTAGATCGCCTTTGCGAATCAGTCTCGATTCTCGGTATAGAGATACCAAACCTGAGGAAAATAAAAAGTGAAATAGAAGTTAACGTTGGAAAGTTGGTGAGTATCAATAAAGTTAAAGGGCAAGATCAACGTATAAAGATATTTTTGTGTTCTGATTTTTACTGGATTATGACACAGCCTTTGGATGAAGTTTCAGATGACTTTTATCACAAAGGGGTGCAGATTATAGATGCTACCTTTGAACGTCCATTTTCGAGGGCAAAATATCCGAATTTAGCCTATCCATACTTTGCACGTCGACAATCAGATGCGGTTTTTGAAACGATCTTCTTCAATAATGAGGGGTTTCTTCGGGAAGGAAATATTTCCAATGTTTTTGCTGTTTATGGGAATGAGGTTCATACACCTTCAAAAAATATACTACAGGGGGTGACTAGAGAAGTTGTTATGAAGACAGCTAAAAAGTTAAAAATACCAATGGTTGAAAGGGAAATTAGTAGAGGGGAACTTAAAAAAGCTGATGAGATCTTCATTACCAATACAACAAAAGAGGTGGTTCCCGTTCGAAAATGGAATAAGTGGGAAAATAAAGATTTTAAAATATCGAAGCGACTAAGAGTAAACTTTTGCCGATGTGAAATAAATAATAAAATAAAGTCCTAAAAGGCAAAAAAAAGCTACAGACCATGTTTCTCTTGTAGAGGGTACTGCTTTTAAAAACTACCTATTGCTTTGTATAAACTCAGCAATAGACCTCGAAAATGTTTTAGTTTTTTAATCTCTAATTTTTATTCGGTTTAGTACTTAAGTTTATCCCATAAAAAATAAATTTGACAACTAGTTTTGTTTCGATAGCTTGTTAGGTATATGCAATTTATTCTTAATTTACTTTTCAGAACACATCATGCCCATCAACTGATGGTCGTGACTCTTCCTGTAAATCAATAAATTACATACAAAAGAATTTGAGGAGAGGAGGTTATGATCATTGATTGTGGCTTTTTCTTTTATATACTTCATTTTCAAACACTGAGGTCAGTCCAAAAGGAAAAGCTTTGTTTATTTTTGTGGTTGATCTCTTTTTTTATGACACAATGGAAAACTTTTACCGAAATACAATTTATCATTTATCACCTATTTTTAAGGAAATAGGGGGAGACTAATTTAATAATGTACAAATTTACCATGAAAAAAAATGAAAAACCGTTAACGATAGGCATTTCAAAGCAGGGAAGAGTTTTGCCTGAAATTCAAAAATTAATAAAGGGTGCTGGGTATACAGGACTGAATTGGAAAAATAATAAGGAAATTATGGTTCCTGATGCCAATATTTTACTCGTCTTGGTCAAAGGGATTGAGGAGATTGCTTATCGTGTTGATGAGCAGTTGGTTGATGGGCTTATGATTGGGTCGGATATTGCGATGGAAAGCAATCTCATTATTCAAAATGAAACTCAGCGAAGAGGAGGGATTTTTAAAAATTTGATGGAATCGGTTGTTGACACTGAACGATGTCAGGCAAAGTTGTCGTTACTTCAGCCAACAGAACTAGATTTACAACGGGCAATGGAGGAAGGTGTGAATCTTGAAGTTCTTTCTAAGTATTCACTACTAGCAAGAAAAGAGGTTGACAGTGTTCTTGGGAATGCCTCTAATGTTTATGTTCGAGAAATCGAATCACAAGCCGATGTATTGGCAGGAACAACGAGGTCGTTGGCCTATGACATTGTTAGTTCTGGAAAGACATCAAGACGAGCGGGCTTAGAAGAATCGTATTGGAAGTACATAGAAGATGATATCACCGTACCAAAGCCAATTCCAACATCACTGCAACTATTCAATACCATTGCTTCATCACAGGATAATAGGATGATTGATTTTACCGAAGATATTAAATCTTTCCTAGAAAGACGTCGTCCATCGATGGAATGGGGTTTTCCCGATAGAGTAGCCGCAACTAATGGTATTCGTCCAATGTGGGGAGCACTAGATCAGGCATTGTGGGATAAGGAAAATAAAGACTGTTCATAGTATTTCGCAAGCTTAAAAGACTGTCAATTGACGGTCTTTTAAGCTTTTAAGGTCATAATTTATACCTATTTTCAAGCTAGGCTTTTACTTGTTTTCACTAATTTTCATAATTTCAGTCTCTATTTAGTCGACCACAGAAGCTTTTTTGATCAGCTAATCACGAAGGGACTTAGGGGTTCATAAAAAAACTTCTAAAAAAGTCTTGACACACTCTGGCAAATGTCTAAGATCGCTCGGCTGTTTCGATTTTATTGAAACTTAGCACCGTTCTTTTACAGATCGTTTCCAAACGAAAATTGAAATTTATTTCAGTTTTCAAACAACAAACAAATGTTATTAATTTAACGTTTGTCTAATATCGTAAAAAAATAAAATTTATCGAGTATCTTTTAATTTGCTCTTCGTGATGAAGACAAGTTTAAAAGATTTTCTTAAAGTTACATAAGCGTATACAACGAATACCTTGACTGACATATCCGATGAAGGACGTTATAGGGTGCGATAAGTCTTGGCGAGCCCCCAAATAGGCTATGACCCAGGAATTTCCGAATGGAGAAATCCAGCTGCTATTAGCAGCTACCATGATCCCAAATTCTTTGATACTAAGATCATGGAGGGAAGTCGGCGAACTGAAATATCTCAGTAGCCGGAGAAAAGAAATTAATAAAGATTCCCCTAGTAGTGACGAACGAAGAGGGAGGAGCCCAAACCACTTTTAAGTGGGGTTGTAGGACTTCGATATCTGGCTTATTTATATAGAAGAAGACACTGGAAAGTGTTGCCATAGAGGGTGATAGCCCCGTATTCGAAATATAATTAAGTTGGTAGAATGTTCCTGAGTAGGTTCGGACACGTGAAATCCGGATTGAATCTAGGTGGACCACCATCTAAGGCTAAACAGTATGTCAGATCGATAGCGTACAAGTACCGTGAGGGAAAGGTGAAAAGAACCCCGGGAAGGGGAGTGAAATAGAAC
>CAYXXA010000017.1:10600-27141 GCA_964468965.1 uncultured Candidatus Peribacteria bacterium | reverse complement strand
AATCAAGAACTAAAAAATGCTACAAGTTAAGATTTTATCAAAAAGTTTTGCACAACCTCTAGGTAGGCGGGAGCAAAGTAATCTCCCATTTCATCAGCCGTAACCCACTTATGTTCTACAATTTCCTTGCCATCCACCTCAACTTTCCCGTCTAAGTATTCCGCTTCAAAAAATCGAACCTTAGCTCCCACAATATTTTTATCATGACGAGTAAAATCTTTTGGAAAAAAGTATTTGTATTCTCCCACTGGTCGTTCTCCTCTAAACTTCACCTTCAAATTCATACCACACTCTTCCATCAATTCTCGCTTTGCGGCTTGTAGATCTGATTCTCCCTCATCTACACCACCTTGAGGAAACTGCCATGCATTTTCCTTTCGTGGCTTTTTAACAATGAGATATTCCTTATTACTTCTCTCTTGAGAAAGTGTGTCTGAGGAGGATTTAACTAAAACTATCCCACTCACCGCTCGTAACTCTCCTTCCCAATCGGCTAAATTGATCCAAAAATCCGGCCACGTTTTTGCTACACAGTCCAGATCAGAAATATGAAAACACGACCGATTATAATAATCTGACCCAAATCCAAGCACCGCACGCAAAACACCAAAAGACATCGCAATACGATGATCATCGAAGGAGTTCAAAGTTTTAAGTTCTAAATTTAAAGATTTGTTATCTTTTATTCGTAATTTATTATTCGTAATTTTCAATTCGTCCAAACTCAATCCCATAATCTTCACCTCATCTCCATCAACCTCGAGCTCCACACCAAAATCTTTGAGTTGTTCCATAGCAACAATCCGATCACACTCCTTTACTCGAAGACTTTCCAGCCCTGTAAATCGTGATTCGCCATCAGCACACGCCGCCAAGATCATGCCCGTCATACTTACGTCTGGCATAGATTCCCAGTTAAAATTCCCAATGGGCAACACTTTTTCTGGTGGGTCAATATAACATTTTTCACCCTGTCGACGAACAACGCCACCAACTTTTTTAATGATTTCAAGAAAACCTTCATCGCCTTGCAGTGTTTTGGAACCAAAATTGGTAATACAGATTTTTTTCTTTTTGAGAACCGACCATGCTAGTGGATAACTGGCCGAACTCATATCAGAGGGAACTATATACTTGTCAGGAGCCTTCAGCCCTGGCGTGATAGTGAAATTTTTTCGATCCTCCGAAACTTCAACCGATGCCCCCCAAATTTTTAAAATTTCAATCGTCATTTTCACATATGGCCAACTCGGAATAGTATCTTTAACTTTAATCCTCAGCCCGTTTTTCAGCCGAGGAGCTACCAATAAAAGTCCTGACAAAAACTGCGACGAAATCTTTCCGCTTACATGAATACCGTTCGATATTCGATCTTTATCATTCGACATTCGAACTGGAAGACTCCCCTCGATTTTCAGACATTCAGCCCCAATACCGACACTTCGCAAACTTTCAAACAAATCTCCTTGTGGACGTTTTTCCATATACTTATTTCCTGTGAGTGTAAAGGCTTCACCTTTTCCCAACAATAAACTTAGACAAGACAAAAACCTTGCCGCCGTTCCCGCATTACCGATAAACAATGTTTCAGACAAGCTCGATTGACAAAGGGAAGATGAGAGATTTCTCTTTAATGGAACAACTCTTAATCCGCTACTTGAAATCGTTTCAAACTTTACACCAAAGTGCTCCAGTGCTTGTCTCATGTATTTCGTATCATCCGAGTCTAAAAGATTTTCTAAAATTACTGGTTTATCTGATAAAGCCGCCAAAAGCAGTACCCGATTGGAAATTGACTTTGAGCTGGGAAGTTGGATATTTTTCATGCAAAAAAATCATACTCATTTTCCGATGAAACAAAATCCAAAATACCTTTCTATATTTTCTAAAATAGAACCGCTCAGGATTATATTTTGTATTTAACTATAATATAATAATAAAAATACAGAATTGTAATATATAACTAATAGTGAACGGTCGTGGCATATCTCAAAACTTGATTTATCAACTCTTTCAACGCTAGATTAAAAGGGAACAAGGCAAAAGCTCTTGTCAAACGTTTATATCATCCCGATAGCTTAGTTTTTCATAGGTTTTCATTTCAACAAAAGTTTATCTATTTTTTACTTCTGTTGCGCTTCTTTTTAGAATCGGTGTAAATAAACTTGACTTTTCTAATTTAATTACTATTTATTTATTATGTAATGATTAAAAAAATGAAGAAAATAGACGTATTTAATGTACAGACAGCCCTAGGAAGATCTATTAGTGAAAAGAGGAAGGAGCATATTGATGTCTCTCATGAAGAGAAGGTAGTACAATTCTTTCACCAATTATACAATAAACTTAACACCGATGATCCCATACCTAAAATTGACTCTTTCTCCCCAGAAGAAATAAAGATTCTTTGGACTTTTTCCGAAAAACTCACTGATGTAAAACAAGTAATATCAAAAGAAGTATGCAAAAGGACTATAAAAATTTTAAAAGAACTACAAGAAAAAAATGACACACGATACCTTCTTAGTCCTAAAAAGGCTCAGTACAATGCAAATACAGAAGTAAGTAACCCCCTTACCCGAGCAGTGAAGGAATTGCAATATTATTCTTTTGATCTAGCAGTGGCGAAACGCATAAAAAAATCCCTTCTTAAAATAGAAGGTACCCAGATTAAAGAAATACATAGACTTCCCATTTTTCGGTCAAATGCCGTCTTATTAAGAAGATATTTAAGCCGTATATTACAAATCTTAGAAAAAGAGGATGCCCCAAAAGACTCTAAATGAGATGAATTCAAGTAGTAATCCGACCACTTTAGTTAGAAAGCGTTAAAAAGGAAACTAGGGGAAAGGAAGTTGAGGCATTTGCGAGGTCTGTTATTGAGTTTACGAACAATTGAATCAATATGATTTTGGGGAAGGTTTCCGAGGTCGATATTTCTTGGAAAGTATTGTCTAAGGAGTCCATTAGTGTTTTCAACCGTATCTTTTTGCCAAGAACAGAAAGGGTTATTCGGTTGATTATATACCTTTTGAGTCCATGACTTATTTCGATCTTTGATCGTTTTCTTTTCTTGTTCTTACGTAAAAGAGACCGTTTATGAGCTTCAATCGCATTGTACTTCATCGCTGGTGACTTGTTCCTTTTTAGTTCCTCTAAAATGGTACTGTGACTTCGTCCGAGCAGACGACCAATTGATCGCTTACTTTGCTGTTTTTGTAAAAGATCTTCTAGTATTTGCCGTTCTTCTAAGCTAAGATTTTTCATGACTACTTGGGGGTTAGTGAGATTTGTTTTGCTTTCTCAGTCTAACTCTTTCAAGTGGTCGGTTCTATTATTGATTATTCATGATAGCTTACATGGTTGACATTATCCATACGATTATTTCAATAAAGAAAACCTAAAACGTTCTCATCTGCCCCATTTGTCAAATCAATAATACTTTCTTTCAGACCTAAACAAACCTTCAGTCGTAAAACTCGCTTAATTTTGGGAGCTAAGATCTTCCAATAAGAAGGATCCTTTTTAACCTTTGCTAGAAGATCCGTATGAAGCTTTTCCGGATTACTCGGCATTAAAACTATATCCGCGCCTGATTCAAACGCCAAAATATTTTTATTCTTAATATTAGAAACCGCACCCATATTCATCGCATCCGTGATAACAACCCCTCTAAATCCCATTTTCTTACGCAATAGATCCATCATAATTTGAGGTGATAGTGTTGCTGGCAAACCACCAGTATCATACTTATCCATACTTTTGACCGCCAAGTGTCCAACCATCATGATCGGTACTTCGTGATCATCAATCGCTGCCTGAAAGGCTTCTAACTCTAAATCAGAAAGACCTTTCAAAACTTGTAAATGTTTATGCGTATCACCCGTTACCTCTCCGTGACCTGGAAAATGTTTTGCCGTCGGTGCAATATTTCGAGACTTAAAATAATCCACAAATACACTCGCTCGTGGCAAAATCTCAATGGGTAAAATCCCAAACGATCGATCGCCTATTACCGACGTATTGGATGAATTATCATAAACGGGTGCAAAATTGACATTCACACCTAATTTTTCCAAATAGTCCGCAATTTTTTTGGTATTTTTACGGATGTCCTCAGGCGTTTTGAAACTATTAGACGAGGCAATCCCTTCTAAGTTTGTCCGATACGCCATTAAACTCGGCTCTGCATCCATAGCAACTAATAACGGTGTTTTAGTAGCTTTTTTTAGTTTTTCTACATCTTTTCGAGTAATATTCTTGTTCAATATCATAAACCCTCCAATCACTTCCCTTTTTAACAAATATTTGATATCCGACACCGTAAAACTTGAACCCACATCGGGCATGATCAATTGCGCTAATTTTTGGGTATCGGTAAGGGAGCTATACCACTGTTCAACCTGATGATCGAGGTAGGCATTTTCCGAAACCATATCGTAGAGATCAAAATTAGATTGCTTGATAAGGGTTTCTTTTTCGACTTTTTGCCAGTTCGTTAAACCAAAAACCACTAGTAGTATCGATAATAAAAACGTGATAAATTTCATTGATAGTTAAAGGTAATAAACACTCTCTTCTAAAATATGAGTGCCAAGATGATAGGCTGTTAAAAATTTTTCAACTTCTTCCTCGCACGCTTGTCTTTTTTCGATACGCGCCCATCCTTTTGCCGGTGATATTTATGATCTTGAAAGGTATTATTTTGTGGACCATCCGCTATCTCAAAACGCCCATCGTCTTCCCTTTTTGGTGTCTGATCTTCGTAATAGTGTACTGGTGCTAAATCTTTTTTTATGGGCTTTGCTGCAAACTGAACTACTTTTACGCGTCTATAAACTTTAGCCTTCACTTCAATAATATCTCCAACCTTGATCATCTTCGCTGCCTTCCCCTCAACCCCATTGACCAAAACTTTCCCTTGTCGACACGCGGCAGTCGACAGAGTTCTATTTTTTATTAAACAAACTGACCACACCCATTTATCTAATCGCATTCTAAAAAGTTTAAAGCTCTAGGTTTAAATGAACATTTCCCCATTTTAATAGGACTATGCTCTTCCTCGCCCTGATAATTTTGCCATGATCCACTTTTTCCCCATGTTTAAAAGATCATCCTTGATGTCCCCATCACCATTTTTATCGAGAAATTTTGTTACCAAATTCATAGAAACACTAGATGAGCCTGATTTATCCGTCAACGAACTAAGCGTTGATCCAATATTCGACATATTCAACTTTCCAGAAGCTTTAGCCTTCCCAAGAGCTCCCATTAACATTGGCGCTAGAACTTTCATCATCGTATCAACTGAACGAGAATCAACACCACTTTTTTGAGAAATATAACCCTCTACATTTTTTGTATTTCTCCCCAAAAGGTGTTTTAAAATACCAGAAGCTCCATTTTTTTCAGGATTATCAATCAGTCCAGAAAGGTTATCCAAAACAGAACCATCATGATCTTTTGTCACTGCTTTCTCGAGAGAAGCTGCTCCTTTTTTTGACATCGCATTCTTTGCCATCGCTCCCATCAGAAATGGTAACGCCTGCTTCATCACTGATCCTGCCTTATCCGCTCCAACACCTGTTTTCTTTCCGACCTGCTCCATAAACATATCATTCATTTTTGTCTTGAGAATATCACTAAGTAAGTTATCCATTATAGTTTTTGATTATGAGTTATACTTAAAAATTAGCTATTATATAAAAAAAGGCAAATTTGAACTGAATAATCAATAATAGAACCGACCACTTGAAAGAGTTAGACTGAGAAAGCAAAACAAATATCTAAAATAACCGCCCTTGTAACAAAAAAGTTTTCAACGGCTCATAACTCTTCCGATGAATAGGGCAATAAATCCCCTGATCAAGAAGCTTTCGATGTTTTTCTGTTCCGTACCCCATATTGTTTTGGAAATCAAATTCTGGATATTGATCCGCATGGTCTCTCATGATTTCATCTCGTGTATATTTCGCCACGATCGAGGCGGCTGAAATTTCAGGAATTTTAGTATCTCCTTTAACAATGTCCTCTGATGGATACTGAAACTGGAACCCATCTCGCCCATCGACTTGCAAAAGATTTGGCTGATATTGCAATTGTCCTACCGCGATATTCATCGCTTTTTCCGTAGCTTTTTTAATTCCGATACGATCAATTTCCGTAGCCGAAACAATTCCCACCCCCCAGTCACAATATTGAACAATAATATTGTACAATTTTTTGATTTTATAGGAAGAACACGTCTTAGAATCCTTAAAAATAGACGTATCGATTTTATCTTTTTCGAGAAACATAACCGCTCCCGCTACGACTGGTCCAGCTAATGGACCTCGTCCTGCTTCATCCACACCCGCGATAAATTTCGTCATTTAACATTAAACTCAAAAAGTTCTTCATTCTTAGTTTAAAACTTATCCTCTTTTTTATCCAATAAAGAAACACCGACTCAAAAGTTTATAAGCTTCATCGTTTTAAGATTTGTAATCTGGAAGAATATTCAGACGCCCCTAAGCACTAAAAAATCTTTTTAATTATTGATATCGATTTGTTATGATTACGGCAATGAAATTCAAAAAAATATCGTCAAACATCACTTTTGAAAACAATATCCTCACGGTTTCCTCTTCTGTTTTTACGGAACTGGCAAGGCTTTCGTTTACTCAAATGCGGAAATTATTCAGAGAAGAACATCTCAAACACTGGGCGGAAATTTTAAATGCTCCAGAAAGTTCTGCTTCCGAGAAAGAAAAAATGCGACGCAACCTCCTCGCTGCGGTAGAAGCCAAAAATAAAGGAGTCCCCTACTGTCAGGATACAGGAACCGACACCGCCTATATCTTTCGCGGTGGAGCAACTATTATTGAAGGCAAATCGATTTCCCAATCAATAGAAACGGGTGCCATTGAAGCCCGAAAGGCGAACCCCTATCGCAATTCAATCTTCGTTCCTACTGAAATGAGGGAGGTTAATTCAGGCAATAACAGTCCTGCCGAAATTCATTTTTTTGAGCATAAAAAAGCACAAGAAATTGTGGGAACATTTAGCAATAAGGGTGGCGGATCAGGCTCAAAACTCTGGCAATTTTCCTGCCCTCCAGCCTTACTGCAAGACTCCAAAAGGCTGAATAAATTTATTGCTCAAAAAATATCAGAAATTGGACATTCTGCCTGCCCTCCCTACCAGTTGAGTATCGTCCTTGGGGGCATATCAATGCTCCATAATGCCGAACTACTCACACGATCAACGGTTGATCGTATTGAGTTTTTGAGAGATGAACGTGAAAAAATAATCAAACGAAATGACATAAAAGACTGGCTCACCAAAACACTAAAAGCTTCAAATATGGGAGCTCAAGGCGAAGGAAAATTTTTCATCATGCCTGAGGGATTACGTGTTTTCCAAGCTCCGCGTCACGCGGCTCACTTTTTTATCGGAATCGGAGTCGCCTGCTCGGCTCATCGTGTGCAAAACTTCAAGATCAATAAAGAGGGCGTCTTTCTCGAAAAACTTTGTGAAACACCAGAAACATTTTTAGAAAAAATGAAGTACGCCCCTGTACCTGCTTCCCACACTCTAGAAATTGATTTTAGTAAGGATCGTGAAGTGGTTTTGAATCAACTCAAACAGATAAAAGCCGGAACCGAATTTTCAATTTCGGGGAAAATACTTGGGGCTCGAGACAAGGCTCATGCTCGATGGTTACAGCATTTCAAAGAGGGAAAAGGTATTCCTGACTATCTAAAGAAGTTTATCGGCGTTACTTATGTCGGACCGTCCGATACCCCAAAAGGCGATATCATCGGAAGTTTCGGACCGACCACCGCTGGACGAATGGATGAGTTTGCTGAATTTCTTGGGAAAAATGGATGCATTCCACTCTCTATTGCCAAAGGCACTCGTTCTGAACAATTCGCTCAAAACTGTAAAAAATACGGTAATATGTTTGCGGCTATTCAGGGCGGACCGGCTGCTCTATTGCGAAAGTTTGTAAAATCAGTTGATATTATTGATTTTGAAGATCTTGACATGGAAGCCGTCCGCGTTTACGAAGTGGAAAGAATGCCCGCTCAGATGATCGTAGATACAGATGGAAATGATTTTTACAGAAAACTGAGTGATGATTTTTTGAAGAGAATATAAAATTATTCGACTGTTTATTGACTGGATACCAGTGTTCTCCAGTATAACAAAAAAGTATAAAAAAATCCCCACTCGCAACGATGTATCTGTTGCGAGCGGGGCGGGTGATGAGGTTACTTCTTGATGATCTTCACCCCTAAGATAAAGAGGAACATAATAGGAATATTATTTCCCAAAATAATTATCACTCAAATACGTTTCCAATGCCGAAATCTTAATCCGCTCCTGTTTCATCGAATCCCGATCACGAACCGTCACCGCTTCATCGTCAAGGGTATCATAGTCCACCGTAATACAAACGGGCGTTCCGATCTCATCTTGTCGTCGATACCGTTTCCCAATCGCACCGCCCTCATCGTATTCACAATTTCCAAAATACTGGATCATGGACAAAATTTCTTGTGATTTTTCAGGTAGTCCATCTTTTTTCATCAATGGAAGTACCGCTACTTTCACGGGAGCCAGTGATGGTTTGAAGTGTAATACCGTTCTTACGCTTCCGTCTTCTAGCGTTTCCTCTTCATATGCCGTACAGATTACCGCCAAAACCGAACGATCCACTCCAAACGTCGGCTCAATCACGTGTGGCAGGTAGACTTCATTCGTTTGAGGATCTCGGTATTTGAGTTTTTTACCTGATTCTCGCTCGTGATTTGATAGATCAAAATCCGTTCGATATGCACAACCATAAAGCTCTTTTACGCCAAAGGGAAACTCATATTCAAAATCAATTGTCTTTTTCGAGTAGTGTGCCAACGCGTCTCCTTCGACATCCAATTCATGAATTTTTGATCGATCCAGCCCGATCAGCTCACACCAGTCATACATTCGCTTTATCCATTTTTCAAAGTGCAATTCCCACTCGGACTCATGCACGAAGTATTCAATTTCCATCTGTTCAAATTCTAAAACTCGAAAAATAAAATTTCCCGGTGTAATCTCATTTCGGAAAGCTTTCCCAATCTGTCCAATCCCAAAAGGAACTTTTACCCGAGTTGAATCGATCACATTTTTAAATTCAAGAAAAATAGCCTGAGCGGTTTCTGGTCGTAAATAAGCCGTACTATCGGCTCCCGTCTTTGCCATTTGTGTCTCAAACATAAGGTTAAACTGTCGAGCTTCGGTCAAATCTTCAGCTCCACATTTTGGACATTTAATATGGTTTTCTTTGATTTTTTGCGAAATTTCTTCACAGCTCATCCCATCGGCCGAAGGAATCTTCAACGCTTCTTCTATCAAATGATCTGCTCGATGACGAGCCTGACATTTTTTACAGTCTACCATTGGATCATTAAAGGTATCCACATGCCCCGATGCCTTCCATGTTTTAGGATGTAATAGAATTGTTCCGTCAATCCCCACCATATCCTGCCTTCTTTCGATAAACGTTGTCCACCAAAGGTCTTTTATATTTTTCTTCAATAACGCCCCATAAGGACCATAGGTATAAGAATTACCAAAACCACCGTAGATCTCACTTCCAGGATAGATAACCCCTTTCCGTTTTGCCCACCCGACGATCTGATCCATTGATATTTTTGACATGTTTTAAAAAATTAAAATACAAAAAAAGTATAATCACTCCATAATTTTATGCACTAAAAAAAACAAATACCCACAAAAAATAAACCCCTTACTCCTTAAGGCTTGGTATTTTACCAAGACTCTCTATAATTCCAAGTCATCATAGGTATCCTCAATATCATCTCCACGACCACCAATGGTCATTCCCAAAAAGAAACCACTAATACCCCCAATAGCAAGGACATACATTAACGGAAAAAACATACTTGTTCCCGACTGGACAGAAAAGAAAATCATCATTCCATTTGGTGGGATAATAATATTCTCAAAACAAATAATAAGCCCTAAAATAAAGAACAACGCCGCCAAGACAAGATAAACTTTTTTCATTTTTATTGTATTTCTTTTAAGTATAGCAGAAAAAAGGTTAAAGTTCAAAGTTTTAAAGACTAAACTTGCAATACAAAAAGGATCACAAGATAACAAAAGGAAGATCAAATCCTTCCTGTTCACACCTGAAATCTTATTTCCTTGGAAACTTATTATCTGTTCAAAAAGCTAATACCGAGTCAACTACAAAGCTTTCAAATACTTATCAATTTTCATATTCAAAATAGCCTTGTCCATTTCTACATGATGATCGTGTGAATCATGTCCTTCTTCATGCCCAAGATGTTGATGAGCAATCTGGTGTGCCTGCGCCATTTCGTCCTTATTCAGTTCAATATTTTCTTGTTTGACAATCTCAGAAAGACCAAGAAAGACCTTGAGATCCACTTCCCCTTCTTTTGCTGCAATTTTTCGCAAATCTTCCTCTGTCTGCCCCATCTGTTTCCAAAAAGTTTCTGGATCATTTTGAAATTGTGGAGATGCTTTTATTCTTCCAATTCGTGCTTCCACTTCTTTTTCAATCCAACTTTGAGGCAGATCAACCTTTACCACTTTGGCAAGTTTTTGATTAAATTCTGCCATGTGTTTTTGGTTTTCCGTCTGTAATTTGTTTGCCGTTATAGTGCCTTTGATTTGTTCTTTCAAGCCCTCCAAAGACTGTTTTTTCCCTGATATTTTTTCGATAGTGGCTTCATCTAGTTTTGTGGGATCAATTTCAAACACCTGATGAAGTTTAATATCAAAAGGAATAGTCTTTCCTGCCATTTCTGAGGCATGGTAGGTTTTCGGAAATTTCACCTTTACGCCTTTTTTTTCTTCACCAGCTTTCATTCCGATAAAAGCTTTTTCGAGGTCAGGCAAAAACTGCCCCATTCCTACTCGAAACTTATGATTTTCCCCTCCCGTATTGGGAATTTCTTTTCCATCTTTATCTTTCCCCGAAAAATCAACCTCAATCATATCACCTTCTTTCACTGCTCGATCAACAGGACTCCCCAATTCCATTTGTGCACAAATCGTCTTTATAACGTCTTCCACTTCTTTTTCCGTTACTTCTATTTTTGATTTTTTTAATTTTACCTTTTTGTAATCACCCAACTTCACTTCGGGAAAAACTTCAACTTCAAACGTTACCTCCATTGGAAGATCTTGTTTTTCTGGAATTTTTGTATGCGGAGCATTAATAACCGCTAATTTTTCATCCGTAATAAACTTTCGGTAGGCTTTATCTAAAGCGATATTCAAAGCTTCAAAGGCCAGTCGATCCGGTCCAATAGAAGCGATAACCATATCCTCTGGAGCATGTCCTTTACGAAATCCCTTAATCGAAACATCCTTTTTTGCTTTTGCTATAACCGATCGTTGTGCTTTTACAACGTCGTCTTTCGTAATTATTACTGAAAAAGAAACCTTAGAATGTGGAAGTTTTTTGAAGTTTGCCATGAGTATTATGAGTTAAATTTTGGATTAAGTCTTTATGATACCTAAATTTTCGAATAAATCCTAGTCCAACAACAATTTTTAGCAATTTTATTTACTTGTTATTTTTCAGTGATTATCGATAATCCAAAATGATGAATGCTAAACCCCACAACGAAACCGTTTCCGAATTTCATGCTTTCGGTGGCAATCACAAGGCCGTTATCCAAAAAAATGAGGATGATAAATTTACCAGCCTCGTATACGAGTGGAATGAAGACAAGCTTGACGATGAGGGACGACCACTTTGGGAAAAAGTAGCAGGTCCTTTCGTGCTCGATACACAAGAAGAAGCTGAAAAAAACGCTCAAGAAAATCTCGAGATATTTTCTTTTGAAATACCAGATTTAGCGGTTGAAAAAACACTCGTCGACTTTACCAAAAAACTACTTGGACATGATGACTTCCGATTCTTTGTTCCTGATAATTTTGAAGTAGCCCTGCTCGTTGACGAAGACAATGAAAAATTTGAAACTATTACCCCAACCAAAGTGCTTCATACTGGTGATTTCTGTTTTGTGGAAAATGGGGACCAGTGGATTACGGGTATTCTCGAACCCAAAGGAAAAATCAAAGGCTGGAAATCCTTTGATGATCTAAAAACTGCTTTAAAAGAAACACTTCGCTAGTCTTCAAAAAAGGATAAAAAATAGATAGCCTATCTCGTATTCTTTTTTGACTAACCTTGCCCCCTTTATTGCTTCCCTTTATTCTCCGTCTCTCTTTTTACGGATGCCAATCGTTTTCGGTAGTCCATCGTCATCTTTATAAATCGACGTATCATAAAAACCAACGATACAACAATAACAAGATACAACCAGATCCTCATGGACACAAAAGGCACTTCTCCAAATCGAGCTAGCGTCAGAATTAACCCCACGCCACCAAGGACTAAAAATTTCCAAAGTCCTTTTTTGATCGATTTTTTGAGATACTTGTTTCCCCTCGCTCTTCCTCGTAAAAAACTCGGAATAAACAACATAAGTCCAAAAAATATTAAGCAAAGTAGACCGAGCGAAAAATCACCCCCTGGATTGGTATCAAAATAATAGGAAAGGAAAAAAAGTGATGAGAAATCCATTGTTTATCGTCTTAAAAGCTGACCCATTATGCAAAATCCTAGAATAATGACAATCTATTTCGACGTTTTGAAGTTTTAACCTTCTCTTACACAACTCGTCACTTCATCAGAAAATTCACTTCTTGAATCACCTGTCGCTTTTGGCCATTGAGTCCTATCAATAGGCTTTCCATTAATAACAATAAGCCCCTTATAACCCAATAGATGTAAGGCCAATTCAACCCTACTCGCATACAATGCTGATACACTAAGTACGACTTTACGAGGAGTAACCTGTATAATTTCTTCTGCTATATACGATGGGAACAAGTGCTCATCAGTAATCCAACGCTACTACGTCTCAATCCAGATAGTTTTTTGTTGCTCATTTTTTATTCAGTCACAATTTTCCATTTTATTTCTTTTTCTAAATGCCCCTTTGGAATAGTAAATCCTGCTGCTTTTACATGTCCTCCTCCACCAAATTTCTCTGCCAAAGCTTTGACATCAATTTCATCATTTCGAGTACGAAGTGACGCCTTGACATTGCCTCTTTCATCCTCTGATAATAGGACTGAATATGACGCCTCTGGCATGGAGTTAACATAATCAATCACTCCCTCTAAATCCGCTCGAGTTGCCCCAATCGATTCATATTCCTCTTTTTTTATCCCGACAACCGCGGCCCCATCAGGCGTAACGTATAAATTATCTAATACTTTCCCCCAAAGTTTTAGCGTTTTAAAATCATACGACCGAAAGACATCACTTGAAATTCGGTTTAGGTTTGCCCCAAGCATAAGTAGTTCTGAACCGACCAGATAACTTGACGGTGTTGTATTCTGGTGCATAAAGCTTCCCGTATCGGTATATACACCCAACAGAAGAGCCGTTGCGATCTGTGGGGTGATAGCAATGTCAAGATGCTGAAGTAAACGATAAACCACTTCTGTCGAAGAACAGACATGAAGTGGAACAAAGTTTATTTCTCCAAAGTGATCATTGGAAGCATGATGATCAATATTAATTTTGACCATATCATCAGAGTGAATTCGAGGCTTTGTTTCCTGGAACTTCACCATTTTTTTATTTCCACAGTCAACAAAAATAACCGCATCATAAGTATTTTCATCAAAATCTGTCATCACGGCCGCTGTCCCAGAAAGAAATTGGTACTTTTCTGGAACTTCATCAATACAGGCAATATCAATATCATGTCCTGCAGATTTGAATCCGAGATAAACACCCAACGCTCCACCCAGCGTATCCCCATCAGGATTAGCATGAGCCAAAACAATCATTTTGGGATATGTCTCCAAATATTTTTTCAGATTTTCCAAATCCTTAGCTTCAATAATCGGTTTTTGAGATCCTACCATGCGTAAGTTATCATTTTTGAGTTATCCGTTTTCAGATTTTTTCTTCAATATCTGAAAAACTAGAGTCTATGATAACTATTTTAATGTAGGTTGTCAAATCTAAATTTTATTTTTTTGTATCACTTTTGTTGTAAAAATATTCCTATTCTAACTCCGTTGTTGTCGTTGATGTCATAAACCTTTTTTCGAGTGGATTCGTGAAGTTATCCAATGTCTCTGAAATCAAGATCCCTAACTCTTGCCCAAACTCACCGAGCTTCCCCTCCTTCTTTTCAGCCTTTCGTGCATACTTTGAAGCTAAATGCAGATTTTCTATTGCGTCCAAATTTTTTCCATAACGAAAGTACCGCAAACTTTCAGAAAGGTGCTCCATTGATTTTGAGATAGCTTTTGCCGCTACGGCATCGGTATTGTTATTCGTTCTGGTAAGCGTATCATTAAGCTCTAGAATCTTGTGAAGATGTTGTTGAGCCTGATCCATTTTATTTTCACGAACCAATCCAATAAACTGAGCAATTTCCCCCTGAACCTCAACCACCATTTTTGTTTCCCCATTTCCATGGAATATTCTCAACTGCCGATAAGTCATTCGTGCCACCTCTCGACGGGTTAATTTCTTCATCGGTCGGTAAAGATTGTCCGAGGGCAAATAGGCGATTTGATACTTTTTAGCATAAGCCAAATAAGGTTTAAACCACGCCTCATTTGGAACATCTTTGGCAACATCACGAACATTTTTAAAATATTTTTCCTTTACTAACGTTGACCGAAACAGAAAAGTCAAAAATTCCGCTTTAGAAATGGGTTCGTCTGGATGAAAATTTGCTGCTTTACTTTTAATAATACCAGTTTCTACCCCACGTGCCACTACTGGCGCATACCAAGCGTTTGGATTTATATCTGAAAAATAAGTATTTCCTGAAAAGTCTGTAGGAATTACAATCTCCCCTGCTCTCATCGCAATAGTCAACCCCTCCGCTCGTGAAACAATCGCTTCCGGATAAAAATTCCCATCTCCATTGCCTCTCATAATCCCTACATCACGAAGATGACTAAACACTTCAATTTGTGGATCAGCCTCAGACACATCATTAAAAGCTAGACTCATAGCTAACGGAAATATTACACCCACAACACTGAATACTAACTTTTTTAAGGTCATCGTCTTTGAGTATAATTTTTGTTCCTTATTGGTCAAATTTTTTGTACATAAAATTAAGACTAAGACTTCACAAACCTCTACAAAGCAAAAAACTTTTAAATTATAAATAAAAAAATCATCTAAATCGATGATTTCTTAGAATGGCGGGATTGACGGGACTCGAACCCGCAACCTCCTGCGTGACAGGCAGGTGCTCTAACCAGTTGAGCTACAACCCCATTTGCATGAAGCCAAAGGATTCTATAAAATATTAAATGACCGTCAAATATTTTTGAAGCTAAATGGCGAAATACCTATTCAAGCTCATGAAACAAAGTAAAATCAATCTTTTGCATAAAAATTTTATACAAAAAAAGTTGCATTAACCCCAAAAAAAGATTAAACATAGAAATGAAATGTTCAATATATCAACAAAGGCTTTCGTTTGGATTCTGCTTTCAGGACTTTTCCTTACCGCCTGTGTCTGGCCAGAAAAAGAAGATCCATTCGAACGTCTTCCTACTGAAAAAATAGAAACACTTGAGGGAACACTTTTCCCTTTTTCTGTTTCTATTGCCACACAGATTACCCACCGACTAGAAAAAGACCAAAAACTACAAGCCTACCTCGCTTCAGATGTTCTACGACTTGAAGACTTTGAGGGACACGAGGTTGAAGTCGATGGTTTTTGGAAAGAGATGAAGATGCGAAAAGTTTTTTGGGTTGAAGCGTTAAGAGTTAAAGATCTTAAAATTCCTGATAAAACTACAACACCTGAGGATATGATATTTGAAACAAAACGGTTTCTTTTTACCTTTCCTGCTGATTGGGAATATACAACCTCTCCTAATGGTGTAGCATACTTCTTAAGTAAAAATGATCCAGAACGACGAGTCTTCCTCACTTTTGAAGTTAATGAAATAAAGAAGGATGACGAAGCCCTAGAACCCAATATTTTAATCACTAATATGGCCGGAACAAAAACCATCACCCAAGACAATCTTAACCGTGATCGTGAAACCATTACACTCCTTTCCAATAAGTACAAAACAAAATATACCTTCATCTTCACCAATAGTTCTGAGGACTTTGAAACAAAAAAAGATTTCTTAAACCTGCTCAATTCATTTATCGAAGGGAGTGATGCTATAACGGAATACAAACGTGCTCAACAACAAAAACTAGCCGAAAAAGAAAAACAAAAACTAGAAGCTCTAAACAAAGCAACCGAAATGATTGCGAAAGAAAAAGAGGCTCAACGAGAAGCCCAAGAACAGTTGACTCAAAAAGACGAAAAAACTGGATTCTTCGATAAATTTTTTGAAAAAAAGGATGAACCCGTCTCCGATGATAGACCCATTGAAGCCAAAGAAGAACCTAAAAAAAGTTTCAACAACCTTATCGATAATCGGGCCTTTAGCTACAA
>CAYXXA010000017.1:0-10500 GCA_964468965.1 uncultured Candidatus Peribacteria bacterium | reverse complement strand
AAGAACCTAAAAAAAGTTTCAACAACCTTATCGATAATCGGGCCTTTAGCTACAACAGTAAATACTATGGACTCTCCTTTAAGATCCCTTATGGATACTGGTACCAAAACTTCGGTCCAGAAAAAAGAGCTATTACCGCTATTGGATTTGCCGATCATGCATTTCTGGGAAAAGGAGATATCAACTTTTGGCTACGACTAAAGTCTGGAAGTATTGATCACGAATCTCAAACAACGGAAAATGGATTGACTAAAATTCTTTATCCACGAAATGGAAATTCTCATTTTGAGTTCACTGGTCCGATAAAATATAACGATGCGATGTGGTCAGTCTTAAAATCGATAGAGTAAAAAATACTTGGAAAATATATCTACAAACTCATAACGAATATATATCAATAAAATCAAGCTATATACAACAAGCCCACTCAATTCTTGATGAAGGGGCTTGTTTAGTAGGCTGTATCGAAAACCGAGAATGAAACCCTGCGCATGATAGTTGTTGTCAACATGGTTCCCCAATCTTTAAAGCAGAAGTGAAATTCTACAAAAAACTAATCAAAAGCAAAACTATTCCAAACGATATAATCATATAGGTTGCAAGTGATGGAAGTGGTACTATTAAGAATTATATTAATCCAGATAAAACTTGTCGGCTAGGTAATCAAAAGACCCTCTTTTGTAAAATGTATCCACTTGTTTCGGGAGAAGGTCGTAGCGGAGGAATAATTAAAGTCGTAAATAAAAAGTGACACAAATATCACGGAAAAGATCAAACAGATTCTCCATTTGAAAAAAAGGTAAGGAAAGTTTTTTCCCTTCTAAAATAATTAGAACAACTATCAAGTAGGCAATTTACCCCCTACCTCCCAAAAACCTGTGAAACATAGTATTCCCCTTTTGCATTACGTGCTATCCCAACACCAACCTTTCGCCATTTTTTTTCAAGAATGTTTTTTCGGTGTGAAGCCGAATTTTCTAATTCGGATAAAGCTTTTGGGAAAGTTGTTCCGTAACTCAAATTTTCGCCTACATCGCCTTCAATCCCCCACAACTTCACCCGTGAAGCAAAACTTTGTCCTGTTGGGCTTGTATGAGAAATAAAATTCTTATCTGCCATTAAATCCGCATAGTGCTGAGCAAATTTATTTAAGTCAGGATCCAATACGATATGTCGTCTATTTTGTCGTTTTCGAATTACATTTATCCATTCCAGTACAGCTCCTGCCGTATTCGTTCTGATAGGCGTTTGCTTCCATGGAAAGATCGGAAGAATCTGATTTGGTGAAAAATACATGCCACGATTAAATAAAACTTCACCTTGGTCCGAAACAACCTCAAAGACGTAGGTTCCCCAACCAATAGGGGTAATTTTAGCTTCAAATTTATCTCCTCGACGAATAAGCGGGAGCACGGCAACTTCTCCATCCGCCTGTATGACATACGCCTTATCCGCAAGCTGAACACCATCACGCTTGATTTCCCCCTGAACCAAAGCTGGTTGCAGCGTATGAACAAAACGTGGATAGTGAGGTACTCCCACATCCTTATCCTTCGCATCAGGAAAACCAAAGGTCAGATCAAAGTTCGCATAAGGACCCTTTTCCCAATTAGTTTTTTGTTGATTTAAGCTCCCATCTCGGGACTCTGCCTGAAAAAAATCAATCGCTAAATTCTCACCTGTTCCAAATTGCTGAAAAAATGAATAGGGCAATTCCACAAAAGATAAACCATCTTCCAAATAAACATTTTTTTCTTTGTTAGACTGTGAAAATGTTATTTTCGTCACTCTATCTAATGCCGATTTCCATTCTAACAACACCGTCTCTGTCTCAGGCTTAACGGATGTTTTAAATTCTTTTCCCAAAAACTTAAGATTAGACGCTGGAAACCTCCGAAAAGGAAGTGGCATCGGTACAACCTCAATGATTGCAATTTTTGATTTTGTTTCTCTATCAAAAACCAATCCAAGATGATAAACCCCTGTTTCCAAAAACTGAACAGGAATAACGAAGTTTTTACCAGAAACAGGACCTTTAAATAAAATTTGTTTTTGTGTTTTGGTATTTTCTAAAAAAAAAGTAGCTCGAGAATGCCCCGTTTTTTTGGCAATTCCAGCTAATCGAATTACGGTCCCTTCTACAACCTTTTGCGGAATTGATCGACGAAGCACCGCCGTATCATAAAAATCAGGAAGATAACTTTTGATACCCTCCTTAAAAAGGGGTTTAATCGCAACCTCTGTATTGGGTTGCTTCTTTTGTTTATATGACTCCGGATGAGTTGTTAGGAAATTTATAAGCACCTCATCAACGATAACCTCATCTTTAGGACTTAAATTAGCCTGAATAGATTTTGGTATCGGTGCCGCCTTAGCTTTATCAGAAAGACTTGAACGAATATTTGCAGGGATTGGCTGAGCGTCATCTATCGGATCAATATAGACCTCAAAAAAAACATTGACCACCCCTTGTTCCGTTGGTGCTAATTCCTTGAAAGCTCTTTCCGAAAGATCCAGAATACGATCTTCATGATACGGACCGCGATCATTTATTCGGACAAAAACCGTATCACCTTTTTCCGTCCAAACCTTAAGACGTGTCCCAAACGGCAAGGTCCTATGTGCCGCCGTTAGTTCAAAAGGATCATATAGCTCGCCACTAGCCGTTTTCTTTCCTGCAAACCCTTCATTATAGTAACTCGCTTTTCCAGTCCCTGCGTAGGTATATTTTTTTTCAAATTCGTGTTCGGCTACCCACTGTGCTCGAAAAATAATTTCAGCTACTTCCCCTCGAGTAAGAGCTTCATGTGGATTTTGATCAGCCTTTCCGGTAATAAGTCGAAATACTTTCCCAACCCGAATAAAAGGGGCAAACCATTCCTCATTGCCCTTAGCCACTGAGTCTGGAAAATTAAAACTCTTAAGAACCATTTTCAAAAACTCAGCACGTGTCACCTGTGCTTCTGGGTGAAATTTTCCATCAGGAAAACCTTTTACTATTCCTTTTTTTGCGGCCGTATTGACGTAAGGGGCAAACCAAGCCGATAAAGGTACATCTGGAAATTTTTTGGGACTTTTTTTCAGCGTATCCAAATCTGCCGAAAGCATTAAAATCTTCAAAGCTTCAGCTCGATTTATATCTTTTGAAGCACGAAAAACGACTCCATCCTCTGTTTTATAACCTTCAATAACACCAGCTGTCTGCAGTGCCTCAATCGCATGATAATGGGGATGTGTTGTTCTAATATCTTCAAATGATGCTAGAATAGGAGTTATACCTAAAAATATACCACCAAGAAGCCCGAAAAGGACAAGTACTTGGAAGCCTTTTGAAAAATTAAACATTACAAATAGCTATTTATCACTTTCAGCATAAACATGTTTCCACTCATCTTTATCATAGTCAAAAAGCTCATCATCCGTAAAGAAACGTTTAATTTCGGACTTTGCCGCCTCCACGGAATCAGAAGTGTGGATAAGATTTCGTTGTCCCGAAGAAGCAAAATCTCCTCGAATTGTTCCTACCTGCATAGGGTTTGTTCCCGCTGAGGTTCGTACAACCTCAACCGCATTTAATCCTTCCAAACACACGGCTAAAACGGGAGACGAACTCATAAATCTTGATAGTTCCTCAAAGAATGGTTCATCAACAACATGAGCATAGTGTTCCCGTAAAATAGCGTCACGTAGCTTCAACATTTTAAAGCCAACGATTTTCAAACCTTTTTGCTCAAATCTTGAAATAATTTTACCAGTAATTCCACGCTGAATTGCATCTGGTTTTATAAGGATAAGTGTTCTTTCCATAATACTTAGTTTTAAATTCTCGGCAATTCTAAAAGATTTTTCAGAAAAATAAAAGAATACATCCTAAAAGGTCAAGCCTCCAACTACATTAAAATGGCAAATCTTCTGCCACAGCTGCCTCTGGATCGGCACTTGATGCCTTTTCCTGTGCTGATGTTGATGACGAATCCCCTTGTGTATCTCTTGGCGAGAGCATAATCATATCATTCGCCACAATTTCAGTTCGATAGTGTTTTACCCCAGCATCATCTTCCCAACTTCGAGTCTGAAGTCGTCCTTCAAAAAACACTTTCGATCCTTTTTTTAGATATTCGGCACAAATTTCAGCTAATTTTCCCCAGCAGACAATATTATGAAATTCTACTTCTTCTTTTTTTTGTCCCGAAGAGTCATTCCAATAACGGTTGGTTGCAACACCTAACGTACAAACTGATTGTCCGTTGGCTGTTTGTTTAAGTTCTGGCTCACGAGTAAGGTTTCCAATTACCTGTGCTTTGTTTAGGGCATTCATCTTTAATTTGGTTAAATAAGTAAGTAAAGCACTATCGATGTTAGAATTTATAAAAATCAAGAGCAATATTTTTTTCTTGACAGGCTTTCTTTTTATTTCTCAAAACAACTGTCCTTGTCCTTTTTTTTCACCCACATCTAAACCGAGTTGTGTAATCAATTTCTTTTCATCCCAAAGAGAAATACCATCAATGGCTTCTGCCTTTTTTAACTTTGAACCAGGTTTTTTCCCAACGATCAGGATATTCAGATTCTTTGAAACCGCAGAAATCATTTTTCCGCCCTCATCGGTAATCATTTTTTTGAGTTCTTCTCTCGAAAATTGTTCAAAACTTCCCGTAATGAGAAACTTTTTTCCTTCAAACTTTCCGCCTTTTTTTATCTCATCCCACTTCAAAGATATGCCAAGATTTACAAAGTCGTTGAACAATTTAATTGTTCTCCTGTCGTGTAAAAAATCAGCAAAACTTTCTGCTACCCTCCTCCCAATTCCATCGATATTTACAAAGGATTCAACACTTGATGCCATGTCCCCAGTTTGCCATATTTCTATAAACTTTTTCAAACTGATTTCCCCATACTTATCTCGAAAATATTGGGAAAAAATTTTTGCATTTTCCCTACCGACTAGTCGAATTCCAAGTCCAGCAAAGATTTCCCACAAATAAAGCATTTTTCGGACTTCCAGCGATTTTAATAGATTAAAAATTTTCTTTTGCTTAAAACCAGGAAGTGTAGCGAGATCAAAAGGCGTTAATTTCCAAAAATCAACTGGTGTATGTACCAGTTCCAAAGCTATTAACGCCTCAATGGTTTTCTTTCCCAAACCATCAATATCAAGAATATCTGCAAAATAAAAAAGCCCTTGACGGTGTTTGCCCGCACAGTCTTTGTTTCGACATCGAACTACCGTTTCGGAAAAATCAAGATCTGAACCACACTCAGGACAATGTTGTGGGAAAATAATTTTTTGCTCTTTTCCATCACGAAGGTCTTTTATGGGAGCTAAAATTTCGGGAATAATATCTCCCGCTTTTCGCACAATTACCTGATCACCAAGCATAATTTCTTTTTCGATAATCTCTGAAGGATTGTGCAAGGTCGCCCTGCTTACGGTTGACCCAGCTAGTTCTACAGGTTTCAAAATAGCCACTGGTGTGATCGCTCCCGTTCGACCAACCTGATAATGAATGTCTAAAAGTTTTGTATATCGTTCTTCCGCTGGAAATTTATACGCGATAGCATATTTAGCAGCTTTTGCGGTATATCCCATCCGCTTTCGAAGCGTAAAATCATGGACTTTTATCACGATCCCATCCACTTCATAAAAGATTTTTTCTCGTTTTTTACTTGAAAATTGATCACAAAATTTGATCACAGACTTAATGTCTTGGAAAATTTTAAACTCCTGCTCATGAGGCAATCCTTGAGCATCACAAAATTGGAAAAACTCTTTTTGATTTTGGATTACAATATCTTCAAGCTCCTCATTGTGCGAAGCACCAGAGAGACCCCCTGAGGACACAGGGGGGATAGGAACTTTCATCTCCCCCAACTCATAAAAGAAAATTCTCAAATTTCGTTTGGCCGCTACACGTGGATCCAGTTGACGGACAGAACCAGCCGCTAAATTTCGAGGATTAGCATAGTTTTCTTCTGGATGTTTTTTTTGTAGTGCCTCAAAGTCTTTCTTCGCGATAAAAACCTCACCTGAGATTTCTAGATCCATTGGATCTTTCAGCTTTAATGGAAGATTTTCACAGGTTCGAATCGTGTGCGTCACATCTTCTCCTTCTACTCCGTCTCCTCGCGTAATCGCCTTCGTCAAAATCCCCTTTTCATACCAACACGTAATATTCAAGCCATCTAATTTCAATTCGCATGAGTATTCAACTTCATCGGTATTCAAAAACCGTTTTACTCGTGTATCAAACTCTACTAGATCTTCCGCATTAAAAGCATCTGCCAAAGAATATCGACGACTTTTATGTTTTATTTTCGGTAATTTCCCCGATAATGGTACACCAACTTTTTGCGTTGGAGAATTCGGGTCACAAAATTCTGGATACTTTGTTTCCAAGTCGATCAGGTCTTTCTTCAGCTGGTCTCTTACCGATTCTGGTACGATTTCTTTGTCTTCATTGAAATACGCCTTATTCGCCTCCCAGAGCTTTTGGCGTAGTTTTTCAATTTGCTGTTTAATTTCACATTCCATTATATCAAATAAACTATACTCAAAAAATTAACGGATGTTTTTTAATGTTGTTGACAAAATAAAGAAAACATTTGAAAATGGTTTGCAGATAATCCATAAAAAATGAGTCTACTAAACACTAATCACTTCCGCTTCGAAGACTTCCCATACTCCATATCATAAATATGCAAAAATGAGAGCAAAAGCATTAAAATAAAAGGCCCAAAAATAAGCCCCTGGAAACCAAACATCAGAGCTCCACCAAGAATAGACAGCATCACCGCAAATGGATGTAATTGACTTTTGGAACCGATCAAATACGGCTTCACCACATTATCAATATTGGCTACAAGTCCAATACACCACACTAATAAAAATGTAGCATGCCCCCAATCCTGATTGATATACAGCCAGGTTACGATTGGCACCCAAATAATCCCAACACCAATATACGGAACCGGTGAAAACAGGGCTCCAATCAATGCCCAAAAAAGTGGACTATGAACACCAGCCAACGAAAGCCCAATTCCAAGTAAAACCCCTTGTGCTATAGCCCCTCCAATAAGTCCAAAAATAACCGACTGCATCAAATCATGAATTTTTCTGAGTAATTCCTCATTTTGTTCAAATGGTAACGGGAGGATGTTTCGTATGTATTTTAAAACTCGATGACCATCCGTCAAAAAGTAGAAAAGAGCAAACAGAAAGATAAATGTCTGAAGAACAAAGAATGAAATATTTTTGAAAATATTCGTGGCCGTTGAAAAAAACTCTACCTTATCTCCTATCTGAAACGCTAAGTTTTCTACCGTTAGCGTTTCTGCCAACGAAGGAAACCGTTCTAAGAGAAACGGCATTTTTTCAAGCAAAACCGAAAGTTGGTCTCCAGCAGAATTTTTAGCATAATTAAATAGTGAAATGGAAACTTGACTCGCTTCATCTATAGCTGTGTTCAAAAGAAAGAAAACAGGAACCACTAAAAATAAAAGCAACAATACAAAAACAATAACTGCCGAAAGAAATTTATTTATTTTCCTCGTAAGGTATACATAAAAAGGATAGATCACCGTAGCCAGTATCGCCGCAATAAATAAGGTTGTTAAAAACGGTGACAAAAATAACAAAAACAACCCCAATAACAGAAGCGTTACGGAAAATAAAAAAGCCGTATGAATTCGTGAAAATTGAATATCCGTTCTTTTCTTCATTTTTTTCTATATTTATTTCGGCTAAGTATAGCATAAAACCTTTATCACAACAAATAATTCTTTTTTCATAAAAAAGTTGACTTCCTATTATTAGCACTCTATAATAACGAGTGCTAAATTAAATATTTCTTAAAAAACAAATAATATGAATTTTGATAAATGGACAACGGCTGCCGCACAAAGCATTGCCGACACACAAAAAATAGCCGATGACAATAAAGCCGCTTCAATTGAAATTGATCACTGGCTTTTAGCGGTATTAAAGGACGAAAATTCCTTTATTCGAAAAGTTATTAGTAAAATTGGAGTAGATCTCAATACTCTTGAACAAAATATTAGAACAAGGGTGCGATCTTTTCCAAAAGTAGATGGTGGACAACGAACGCCTTCTCGTGCTTTTAGCGATATGATTCGCGAAGCTGAAAAAATACAACAAAAAATGGGCGATCAATTCCTCGCCGTCGATCACTTATTTTTAGCGATTTTTGAAGGAAGTTCGATCACAAAATCTGAACTAGAAAAGTTGGGACTTAATAAAAAGAGTGTTCAAGAAGCCATTGAACAACTACGTGGTGGAGAAAAAATTGATAGTGCCGAAGGACATGAAAAACTAGAAGCACTCGAAAAATACTGTATCGACTTTACCGCTCTTGCTGAAAAAGGAAAAATTGATCCTATTATTGGACGAGATGAAGAAATTCGAAGAACAATTCAAATTCTTTCCCGACGGACAAAAAATAATCCCGTATTGGTTGGAGATCCTGGGGTCGGAAAAACCGCTATCGTTGAAGGACTCGCTCACCAAATTTTTCAAGGAGATGTTCCCGAAAGTTTGAAAAACAAACGAGTTCTTGGACTTGATCTTGCTGCCCTCATTGCAGGCGCTAAGTACCGAGGAGAATTTGAAGATCGACTTAAGAATGTTCTAAACGCCATTGAGAAGTCTGAAGGTCGAGTCATTCTCTTTATTGATGAATTGCATACTATCGTTGGAGCAGGTGCTTCTGAAGGAAGCATGGATGCTAGTAATCTTCTCAAACCAGCACTCGCTCGTGGGAAACTCCACTGTGTTGGAGCAACAACTATGATGGAGTATCGAAAGTACATCGAAAAAGATGCCGCTCTAGAGCGACGATTTCAGCCTGTAATAGTTGAAGAACCAACACGAGAAGAAGCGATCGCTATTCTTCGAGGAATTCGTGAAAAATATGAAATTCACCACAAAGTTCAAATTACTGATGATGCCCTCATTGCCGCGGTTGATCTCTCCACCAAATATCTACCAGATCGAAAACTACCCGATAAAGCCATCGATCTTATCGATGAAGCGATGAGTAAGCTTAAACTCGAAATGGAATCTGAACCAGAAGCTATTTCAGCTATTAAACGAAAAATCTTAACCCTTGAAATTGAACGGGCCGCCCTTAAAAAAGAAAATACGAAGCCTAAGCGATTGGAAGCCGTTAAAAAAGAAATAGCCGATCTCAATGAAGAACTGAAGAACTTATCAGCTCAATGGAATGCGGAAAAAGAAAGCGTTGGAAAAGTAAATACACTTAAAGAAAAATTGGAACAATTAAAGTTTGAAGCAGAACAAGCCGAAAAAGAGTCTGATTTTGCACGAGCCGCAGAAATACGTCACGGTGAAATCCCTAAAATCGAAAAAGAATTAGAGGCCTTGATTGAGGCACAGAAAAAAAGCTCATCTTCATTACTTCGAGAAAAAATTACAGAAAACGATATCGCCGAAATTATTTCACGATGGACTGGTATTCCCGCGACAAAACTAACCGAAAAAGAGTCTGAACGACTTGCTAAACTCGAAGCTATTTTATCCGAAAATCTTGTTGGACAAAAAACCGCTATATCTGCCGTTGCTAATGCCATTCGACGAAATCGAGCTGGACTTGGTGATCCAAACAAGCCGATTGGTTCTTTTCTCTTCCTTGGCCCAACTGGTGTCGGAAAAACCGAAATGGCCAAAAATCTTTCTCGAATTCTCTTTGATACCGAGGAAAATATGATCCGATTCGATATGTCTGAGTATGCAGAATCGCATGCAACCGCTAAACTCATTGGAGCGCCACCAGGATATGTCGGGCACGATGAACCTGGGCAACTGACGGACAAAGTCCGACGAAAACCTTATTCCGTGCTTCTCTTTGATGAGGTTGAAAAAGCTCATCCTGATGTATTTAATATCTTTTTACAGATTCTTGATGATGGACGATTAACCGATAGTAAGGGAAGAACAGTCGACTTCAAAAATACAATCATTATCTTTACTTCAAACCTCCTTGCTGATGAATTTAAAAAAGATAAAATCCCAGACGAAAAAGAACTACGAGAAAAACTAACAAAGTTTTTCCGACCAGAATTTCTTAACCGACTGGATGACTTTATTCCATTCCACGCTTTGACAAAATCTGATATCAAACAGATTCTTGAACTTCAACTCAAATCGATTCAAGCAAAACTCAAAGAAAACCAAGGCATTACCCTTGAAGTGAGTGAAAAAGCAAAAGAACACCTTATCAATATTGGATTTGATCCCGACTTTGGGGCTCGACCACTCAAACGAGCAATCGAACGAGAACTTCTCAATCCACTAGCACTAGAACTGCTAGATGGAAGAATCAAAGGAAACGTAAAGGTTGACCTCGAAAAAGGTAAGATTATCTTCAGGTAAAAAACATAACAAGATCTTATCTGGTTAAAAAAGCCATACACAAAAACACCCACAAGCAGGTGACGCTTATGGGTGTTTTCTTTTCCCAAGAC
>CAYXXA010000016.1:10502-27681 GCA_964468965.1 uncultured Candidatus Peribacteria bacterium | reverse complement strand
TTGTGCAAAACTTTTTGATAAAATCTTAACTTGTAGCATTTTTTAGTTCTTGATTCATTTTTTTGTTCATTTTTATTTGCTTTATGACAAAGGACTTGATAGTGTTTTTTTGTAGTATTTTAAAAAATAAATTCATCTCAAATGAAGCTTGTTGGTTCTAATGTAAATCGGTTAAGCTGGGGGACTTTGTGGTTGTTAACCTTATTAGTGTTGCTGATACCATCTGTTTTGCGGGCTCAGACGGCGACGACAAATGAGGAGGAGCCACCGCCACCGGAGATTTTTACGATTGATGACAATGGTTTAGATGGGAGTCGTATTATTACGTTAGAGGGAGGAGGTGATGTAACATTGAAAGATGAAAATAGGACGGCAGAAACAGCTCTGCCTCTAACTGATTTGAGATTGAAGTTTAAGATCCTCTATAAGCCGTCAGATGTAACAAATCTTGTCAATCAAGGTGGGGCACCAACAAGTACTAATCCTTCATGTACCACAACAGTTGATGGAGAGTTGGGAGATTTTACGGGTATTTCGAATGGAGGACGTCCAACTTTTCGGTTTGATAATCCTGGAGGTAATTATTGTGGAGGCGGTGTGTGTGTTGTAACCGTTAATTGTGGTGGAACCGTTACGAATTACACAATCCTAGATCCAACAGTTCGAGATGTACAGGGGGGATTTCTGTGGAAACCGGTTTCTTATAAGGACTCTAATTTAGTAATTTTCTTACCACCAGCATTAGCCTGGGATGGGGACGGAACGGAAGACGGAGGTGAGAGTCGAGAAGGAATCATTGAGCAAGAATTCAGAATTTTAGCTGATCAGGATAAAACACTCGTTGAGATTGATTTTAAAGGCGACTCGGATCTAGATCTGAGTTTTGACTATACGGACTTTGAAATTGTAGCGAATGACGGAACAATTATTGATCTACTGAATACAGGACCCTCTGATCCCGTCGAGCCTATTGTGACGCATATTGTGAAAGGGCAATCAAAGATTACCTTTGATGTTTATGGACCAGATGAGTCAGAAATTGATATTACGCTTAAAAATTTACGAGTCTATATTACAAATGGGCAGGGTAAGGATTCGGAACAACTTCGTGTTAAATTTAATGAGATTGAGTATTTTGGAGAAAATTTCTTCTTAGATACTTTGTCAGAGTACTGTGATGGGATTGGAAAGTTCGTTGGAGCAACGGGTTTGAATGGGGTTTTTAAGGCGGGTGATAAGATGCGATATATCCCGCTCGCTCCCAATCGTGGGCAGGACTATTTTTTAAATCTTAGTTCGATCGATCTGGGAACGCTTGTTCCGGTTAATACAGAGGTTACAATTCCTATTGGAAGTACGGATAATACTGATATGAGTTTTCCTCTTGTGGAAGAGAATCGGGCAACAGGAGAATACGTTTTTACCTGTATGACGAGTCCGATTTCAATTGATAATGAGTTCTCTGTTTTTGCAGATAATGGAAGTTATACGGGGGCAACGGGACCAGATACGACTTTTCGGATAGGGGATCAATTGATTTATCACCATCCATTTCCTGTAGATGAAGATACTTTTACCGTAGATATGCGTGTTTTAGATCATTCTGAGGTTGCACCATCCGAGACACAAACTGAAATTTTAGAATCAAGTCAGTTAGATGATGCGGCTTTGGTTATGACGGTAACCGCAACGGATAACGCAGGGAATGTTGTTCAATTTGAAGCCCCTCCTATTTCAATTGATACGATTCGTCCGGTTTTTGATGATGAGTTTTGGGATAAGGGTTTTTTTGTAAAATTATTTATTCCGCAATCAAAGTTAGATGATCCCCGATATAAGGGATTTCTAACCAAGTTTTCTAAAGAAAAAGATGTTTGGGGAAATGGAGATCACTTAGAAATTCAGATGCCAGAAGACGATGCAACAGATGATGGAGATCCTTTGGTGACGGTTGATTTTACAGACATTTCAAGTACGGGTGACATTAAATATAAAAAAGATAAAGCGGATCTAGAGATAGTACTGGATCGTTATTTTGATGCGTTGTATACGAATGTTTCTGAAATTGCGACTTATATTGATCTTCCGAATTATCAAAAAATTATTCGGTACACAGATAACGCTGGAAACGATCCAGTAAAAGCTCTAGATGAAAACAAGGTACCCAATAAGATTCTTACAAACCCTGTTGCCATTGATCTTATTGCGCCACAAGTACCACTTGGACCACCGTCTTATACTATTTTAGAAATTTTATCAGGAAAATTGATTGCGATTATTGGGGATATTATTGGGATAAAGGCACCACTCAAAGATGTTCGAAATGAGGATTTATGGTATAGTACCTTTTTACAACAACTGGGTGGCAGTACTGCTGAATTTTTATTCGAAAGAGGGTATAAAACCTTTCCTATTACAGCAGGAGAGTTGCAAGCGGGGAACGATTATAATCGGATAATATATTACTTCGACAAAGCTTTCAATTTAATAGAACGAGATTTTGATAAAATATTTGTTGATAATCGAGTTCCAACATTTGATCTATCCTGTGGGGCTACGTTTACGGTTGTGGATAAAACACCTATTCATGGCGATATTAATAATATTGCTGATATTACCTTTGATGAGGCTGATGAGGTAATTTTTAAGGCACCGGATAATAGTATTGATGGTTGTGATTTGGCAACATGGTCACTAGATTTTACCCCGATTACAGAGAGACCAGAATTGATTGATAGTTATGCAAAGATTCCAGCTGATGGGCGAGAGTTACATTTTACGGTTGGACAGGGGAAACTAGATGATCTGCAAAAACAATTCGTTATGAAAACTTATGATGAATACAATAATGTGAAAGAATATTTAACAGGAAAGCTCGCTATTGATAATGAAATTGCAATACGTTCACAGCTCGTAGATCATACAGAATTTGCGTCCTTTAAAACAAATGAAACAACGTTGTATCTAGGTGTTTTTGATAAGATTAATATTATCTTAACCACAGGACAAGATGATATTCGTAGCGTAAAGGTCTGGATGGATGGAGCAATTGATGCACGAGACATGGTACAGGACCCACTGACGCCTGAGGAGATATCGGCGGGGGTTAAAAATACAAAACCTTGGCGAGTAGTAGGAGAAGTAAATGTTGGAAATTTTAATGTTGAACCGAAGTTTTTAAAGTTTCTGATTATAGATGATGCGGATAATAGGGTTGAATTAGAAGGAAATCAGAAAATATTTATTTCTAATAAAATTGACTATCATGGGGCAGATGGAGGAACGGAAAATCTTCATCGAGAAGGATTCTCAGGAGGAATTCCTATTTATGGAAGAGGTGATTATCTAAAAGATCGTCGACGGTTAAGCCGAGAAAAAATAGATAATTACCTGAGTGAAGAGGAAAAATATAGGGCACGTATTAAGTTTTTAGTAGAACATGGATTTGAACTTGGTCCAGAAGAAAAGGCCTACTTAAAGGCTCGAAGTTTGGGGCGACGTTTGTCCTATATAAATCCAAGTCAAGGAAGAGTTTTGAATCCTGATAAAAAACCTTCTTATTGGGAGCTTTTGAAATATAAATTTAAAATTTCACGAGACAAAGTTCTTGGGAAGGTAAAAGAACCGCGAAAATTTGAAGAAACTTATCGAAAACGAATTGATCCAAATGACCGATTTGTAAAAAAATGGGAGGAAAAAGCTGATCGAGAGGGTGGTATCCATATTCAAAATACGCTTGACATACTGAAACGTAGATCGGCTCCTAAATTTAAAAGACCAGGAACACTTCGGAAAACAGAACTAAATCAACGGGGGAAAATGGGGGTTATTAAGTGGGATGATTAAAACTTTTTGTAATTTATTAAAAAATGTTATACTAATGCTTGAAATGCGTATTTTATCAAAATTATTTATAGGTATATTTAGCTTTGTTGCGATACAGAGTGCCTTTGCGGTAGGTGGGCTTTTTGTAAATATTGACGATATCACAGCTGGAGAATCAAGTACACTTCGCATTTCGGGCCTAATAGCTAAAGAAAATATAGGTTTAGAATTAGTTCGTCCAGATAACACTACAATTCATTTTACAAAACAAGCAGATACTAATGGGGTTGTTAGCACTAAAATATACGCGTTACACATACAAAAATCAGGAGAATATGCGCTAAATATTTTGCGAACTTTTGGATTAAAAAATAAAATCACCGAACACTTTACCGTATTTCCGGGAGCTCCATCAGCCTATAAAACTAAAGTTAAACTAGAAGATGCTTCGATTGTTGCGGATGGAGAAACTGCTGCTCGTTTTGTAGTTAGCGTTAAAGATGCTTATGGGAACCCTATTTATAGTGCTCCCGTTCGGGTTGTTTCTTCTCGAAACGAAGATTTAGTACTTTATCCTAAGTCGTCAAATAAATATGGTGAGGTTAGAGGAACTGTTAAATCCAAAACACCAGGTATTTCAACGTTATCGGTTATCGTTGGAGATACTGTAATTTATGAAAAGCCAGAAATAGTTTTTTACCTTAAGAATAAAGGACTAAATGATGTTGGAGCACCGGATATTGGACAGTTTTTAAAGGCACAGTTATTTGAAGATACTGAATACCAAGAGATTTCTTACTTTTCAATCGAAGATCTTCCCTCAGAAGTTTTAATTAATAAGCGCTATACCTTCCGAGTTATTGCCAAAGATGAGGATGGAAATATTGTTCCTAATTATTTTGGGAAAGTGCGATTTGCTTCCAGTGATAATCAATCAACGCTTCCAGCAGACTATGAATTTGATGAGGTTGATCAAGGGGCTCATACATTTGCTCTTTCAATTATTTTTGGAAGTATTGGTGAACACACCTTAACCGTTCATGATACTGGAGATTTTAGAATTGCGGGGGAAGCTACCGTGACGGTTGTCAGTGGAAAAAATGTCATTGATAACAGTGACGAAGATGGGATTACAATCTTGACGCCGTTACCAGGAACGTTTCGTTCTTCGCGAGTAACCATTACGGGAAAAGCTATTGGAACACAATATATAAAAATTGAAGATGGACCAACAATGTTGATAGAAGAATTGGAAGTAGATCCAGGGGGAGAATTTGTTTATCAAACACCAGCACTAGCCGATGGAACTCATAAGTTTCGAGCGACGAGTGTTGATGGAGAATTAGTCTCAGAGGAAGTAACGATTCAAATTGACCAATCACCTCCAACGGTCATGCTTGTTGAGATTAAGCCTAAAAAATCAATGTCGGAGAATGAGGCCTTTACGATAAATGTAGCGTCTGATGAACCCTTATCTGCGGCCAGCTGTGTTTTGAATGAAGTTAAGACACCGTTAACCCTTTCTGGTGATAAATTTGTAGGAACCTTTCAGGCGCCTAATAAATGTGGTGTTTATCCTATAAGTTGTACTATTGCTGATTTACTAGGAAATGAACTTTCAGAGCCTAATGCGGAAGTGTTAGAGGTTTGTGCTTCAAATAGTAATAATAAGGTTGCCCCAACGGCTATTACAAATCTTTCCGCAACCGCTGGAGAGGAGAAAGTGACACTTTTCTGGTCTCCAGCTAAAGATGATCGTGGAGTAGCTCAGTACAGAATTATTTACGGAACAGCTAAAACAAGCATGAATCAGGTTAATGTTACTCCCGATAATCGAACGCAGTGGTATGTTGATGGTCTGGAAAAAGGACGGAAGTACTTCTTTCAGGTTTTCGCCCTTGATGCCGATGGACAAGCAAGTGTTGGTAGTAATATTGTTGAGGCAATGACGCTAGGGGAAAGTATTCATAATTCAGCACCGAAAAATACACCAACGTCAGGGGGGAATCATTGGATTCCTGCTGGGATGGCCTTAATTATTGGAGGAATTTTTTTCATTATAACGCGGAGAAGAGTGTAAAATAATTATTCATTATGTTTAAAAAAGGTGGAATTTGGGCGTATCCAACGGATACTAGCTTTGGACTTGGTGTTCGAGCTGATGACCAAGAAGGGCTCGAACGGCTTAAAACATTGAAGAAAAGAAGTGGAGAAAAATACTTTTCGCTAATGGTTCGCGATTGGGAGATGTTGTGTCAGTTTGCGGATATAGAGGAAATAGAAATTGAGGATTCGTTCTTTTTTGAAAAGCCTCGTACGGCCATTCTTTTCCCAAAAGTACAACTTCCTAAAACGGAGTTTTGGCCTACAGATAAGGTGGCTTTTCGTATTTGTACGATTCCTGAAATAGCTCAAAATATTGACTATCCCATTACGGCGACTTCTGCGAATATTTCAGGAAATGCTCCTCTCTATACGGTTGATGAATTAGAGGAAGTATTTGGAGATCAGATACAAATTTACGATAAAATACCACAAATTCCTCCAGTTCCAGCCAGTGAGATTTGGGACTTTACTCACGTTCCGTGTATTCAGGTAAGATAGTTTAATCTCATTCATGGATCAATATCTAGAAACGCTTCGTAATAAACTTAAACAGGAGTCTCTGATTTACATGAGGATTAAAGTTATTCCGGGAAGTGCGAAGACCAAATTTGCAGAATTTATGGAGGGGACAGAGCCAACTCTGAAAATACGAATTGCGGCACCGCCAGAAAAAAACAAGGCGAATAAAGTCTGTCTTAAATTTTTAAGTACCTTTTTTCAAGCAAAAGCGGAGCTTGTCTCCGGTCACGCTTCACCACTAAAACTTATAAGAATTTCTATTTAATAAGAAGCTCAACTTCTTGAATTTGTTCAGATTCAATATGTTTGACGATGAAAATAAATGTCTTATTTCGTATTTTTAGTTTGATGGATTCATCTTTAACAGGAAATTTTTTCAGATTCTCGAGAATAAAAAGCCCAACTGTTTTGTTTTCATCTTCAAGTTTCCATGGGAAATGAGCTGGTGGATGATTCAATTTTTCCCGAATAAAATTTTCAATAGCCTCGAGTTCAGTTTCGCCAGAAAAGGTAAAACTTGATTTTCCTGATTGTCTGATGTTTTCGGATTCTTGATCTTCCTCATCTTGAATTTCTCCAAAAATTTCTTCCAAAATATCTTCCATTGTGATTAAGCCCACGAGACCGCCAAACTCATCATAAACCAGACCCATATGTGTATTACGATTTTGAAACTCCTTAAAGAGAGTCCCAATTTTCATTGTAATTGGAATTTTTATAGGTGATCGTAGGGGAAGATTGGCAACCTTGAGTTTATCAAAGTTTTTGTCTGATATTTTCTCAAAAAGACTATGAATTGTAAGTATTCCTACGACATTATCTAGATTCTCGTGATAAATGGGAATTCGAGAAAAAGATTGTTTTTGAATAGCCTTTATCGCCTCACGAGTTGGTGTATCATCTTCAAGAGCAAATATTTTTGACCGTGGCGTCATGACTGTTTCAACGGAGTGCTCATCGAGTTCAAGAATTTTTTCAGTCCATTCTCGTTCGTTACCATCAATTTTTCCTTCTTTTGCGGAGAGCTCAAGTGCGGCCTTGAGTTCATCTTCACTTAGACCATGTTTCACTTCTTTATCTCCACTGAATTTTTTAACGAGTGAGGAAAGGGGAACGGCAATGGGCGATAATAGAAACTGAAGTGTTGAAAGAATGGGCGTAATAAAAAGAGAAAATCCAATAGCGTATTTATGAGCCAAACTTTTGGGGGTAATTTCCCCAAAAAGTAAAATTAAAAAAGTCATAACCCCCGTAACTACGGCAATAACAAGCGTCTGATTTTCTCCAAATCCATTTTCCATGGCAAACTTCGTCGCCATAAGCGTGGCAATAGCGGAAGAAGCGATATTGACCACATTGTTTCCGATTAAAATGGTGACGAGTAATTTTTCTGGATCAGATTTTAGCAGTTCTAATCTTTGAATTTTCCGAAGCTTTTTTTCGTTATGTGTCTTATTTTTTAGAGCTTGAATTTTTTCTTGTCCAAGAGAAAAAAGAGCAATCTCTGCACCAGAAAAAAATCCAGAAAGGAGTAGCAAAACTAAGAGTAAAAGTATTTCGTTCATATCTTATTTATACTGATTTTGATCATATCTAGGAAATAAAAATGGTGAATTTTATTTTTTAGTATTGGATGGTGTTTGTATAATTTAAAAAAGGTTAAGTGATAATTTTCTTAACTTTAATTGAATCTAAAAAAAGTTTTCATAACTTAACGAACTCTTTAGGTTTATTGGCTAATAGTTGGTTTGGTTTTCTGTTTGAAAGCGGGGTCACTGATATAAGAGCTGTTCTGCAATCGACGAGCAATAACCTTTTGCAGGAGAGTTTCACAACCTTGCATCACAAAGTCTTCCATACTCATGGCCTCACAACGATCATTATGACAACCATAATTACGAATGGTTTCAATTTTCTTCTGATACACACTCATTAGCATTTCGAAGATTTTATCGATGTCTGCGTAATTATAGGTTTCAATAGCATGCATAAAGAGTGATTGAACATCATCGCATAGCTGAAAGGTCGAATATCTTCCTGTTTCCTTATTTTTTGCAAAGTCATCTCCTATTGCTATGTATGTTTTTAGTTTCTGAAGAATAACCTCTTCTGGTAAATCTTTTTGCAATAATTCTGTTTTACTCATTCTCAATAGTTAGTTGCGTATAAAATAATTCATATATAAATTGTCAATAAGGTTTATAGGATTACTAAAATATGTTTAATATAAGCAAAGGGGAATGAAAGAATAATGTGAAAAAATATTGTTATTTTTTTTCTAGAATGAACTCAGTAATTTCATTCCAATATTCCCAGATATTAGAATTCCCTCTCAGAAAAGTTTTTATAGTACTAGCATGCCGTTCATCAATGGTCATTTTTTGTGATATTTTATATTGTTTTTGTCTTGTGGTGCGTCGATTTTTTAGAACGAAGTTACAAAATTTATTGTAATTAGGGGGAGTATATAGCTTATTAAATTGTTTAAATATTTCAGTAAAGTGTGGATTTATTTTGAGAAGCACTGAAAAACCAACGATTATTTTAGTTTTTTCCAAATCAATATTATGAAAAATGCCTTGATTCGGTCTAATTTTAAGATTTATTAATCGAGTGTATCCACTACATACATTGTCCATTCGGGTTTTTTGTGTTATAGGGTTTTTGAGGAACCTACTAGACTCTAGGATTTTACGTTGGTCTGCATCTAATTCTTGATCAGAATCAGATAGGTATTTTTCTATTAAATAAAAAATGGATATTGGCTCTTCTTTTGGAAGGTTACGAAGAAGATGGTGCATAATTTAATATTATTTTTTAATAAAATAATTTATACATATAAATTGTCAATAAAATACTTTCTAAGACCTGAAAAATATGTTATAATATACTTTCCAAAAAACAAATAAAAATATGTTTAATATCGCCAAAAGACTGGGAATCGCCACACACCAAATACCTCGTGTGAGGTTCATGTGGATATTGCGATTTTTGTTTCAGGTGGGGTTTGTTTTTGCCTGGACGATTGTCACCGCTGTATTTATAGATCTCTTTACGATTAGTAAGGTCCTATACCTTTTACTCATTGATGCGGGGATATTTTTACTCGGAAGTTTTGTGGCCAATTATTTTTTCATTCAAAAAGAACACGATTCATTTCTGATTTCTACTATACTAGGGACTATCGCTTGCGTGAGTATAGCGGCGTTATTTCGACATAATACGATTGTCTTTTTAGGATTGGCCTTGCTTGCAAAAGATTTCTTTTTTGCACAACTAGGTATCGGAATTTTGCGAAAAAATGAGTCACTCTTTTCACCATCAGAGGCTCAACGGATTATGCCGATTCTTGAGTCTTCATTGACGATTGGGACGATTATGGCTTCGGCTTTATTTTTACTTTTGCTTACTATTTTTAAGGTAGAAACACTCTTTGTCTTTTGGATTATTCCATTGGGCATTATGTTTTTTATGGTTTTTTCTGCCAAGAAAATATTGAGGGAAATTCCAACTCTGTCGAAGCATACAGAGGTAGCAAAATCAAGCGTTTTTGAACACTTTGTCGATGCTCAAAATATTCCGTTTTTAAAATATATGACCTTAGTGGTATTTTTACAGGCAGCTTTATTCTCAATGGTTGAGTTTGAGTTTCTTAAGTCCATTGATACCAATATCAAGCATTCGGCTATGGAATCGATTGATTTAACACAAATGCAGACAAGCGTGATCAGTGATTCACTGCAAAAAGTAGAAGCCGTTGGGCACGAAATTGTGAGTGAAGTAAAGTCTGTTTCTAGTGAGATTTTTGTTTATGACACGATGGCACATAGTTTGGGGGTCTTTAGTTTATTTTTTGGTCTAGTGGCTCTTATGGTTCAGTTGTTCCTGACGCATCAGTTTATCAGACGTATTGGTATTGTGAATACGATGTTGGTTTATATTAGTGGACTATTGGGAACGATTGCTCTTTTCTTGTTCGGAGGTATCGGTATGGGGTCGGTGAAAACCTTTCAGCATGGGGCACATTCTTTATTTGAAGCCCCTTATCATATTACCTTTTATTCGATTTTTTCTCATAGTCGAGAGCATATTCGATATTTTTTCGAAGGAATCGTCAAACCATTAGGTGTTATTCTAGGCGTGACCATGTTGATCTCTTTACAGTATTTTTCAAAGTCGGTTGAGGTTGGTGCTATGGGGGTAGTTGCCCTGTTCATTATTTCATTTGCCTTCATGATGAAATCAAAGTTCACCAAACTCTCAAAAGAAAACCTAAGATCTAATCAGAATATTTCAGCGAAACTGCACGCGGTAGAGGTTTTGGCACAAAAGGGGCATGAAAAGTCAGCCGAGGCTTTGGGCGAAGAATTATTACAATCAACCACAGATGATATCGTGAAGGAAAAGATTATTCATACAATTTCAAAGATCAATGATCCTCATTCGGTTCATGTTTATTTGGAGATTTTAACGAATCAATCCACGAATCAAGAGACAAAAATCCAGATTTTGGATTCACTGCTGAAGTTTACCAACTTAAAAAATTATTGGGAATCGCACGTGTTTTCACAACACCATCTTCTTCGAGTTTTACAGGATATCTTTGATCAGACAACGCATGGTCACCTTAAAAAACTAGTGGTAATGAATATTTTTAAACATCTTCCACCACATAAGGTCGCTGATTATTTTTTGCAAACCCTTAAAACATCCGATTGTGAACTTCAGGCTATTTGTCTTCGGTCGGCTTCGGAAATTTTCAATGATCCTGAGATGGTCTACTATGTTCGAGATTATCTCAGTCAGGGAACACCAAAATTGAAAGGCTACGCGATAATTGCCCTCTGGAAATTTGACGATCAGCAATGGCTTTCACGGATTATTGCACAACTGTTACGGGGGAATAGAGAGGAGCGTATAGCGGCTATTTATGCCATTGGCGAAATCAAGGGCGATAAGTGGCGAAATGATTTGCGAAATCTATTAAATACAAAAGATTTGGGGGTTAAGGTTCAGGTTTTAGTAGCCCTTATGAAGCTGAAAGAGGTTTCCATTATTGATCAGGTGATGGAAATTTTGTTGGGTCAAGATACCCAGCTCTCTCGTAAAATGTTTTTTATGCTCAAACGTGTTCCCAAAGAAATTCGTGATATTATTAAAAATGAAATTTCATTTCAGGTTTCTGGACGAGTTTTAGAGATTCTGGTTTCAGAATCCATCACTCATCGTCAACATTTACAAAAACTTTCAGGAGAAATAAAACGTTACCTTCGACACTTGTATCGATTGGGAGAGAAGTATGATGATCTGGTTTTGATCGGACGTTAGGAGAAAATATTTTTGAATTTTAGTAATATTTACAGTGGTGAGAGTTTCTCTGAAATTTCTTGAAGTTTAAAAGCTGATAAAATATCACTGAAAACTTTAGCAAACACTTGACCTAAGTGCTAATATTGGTATGTTTTTTGTGTTAGATATTTAATGGAAAACTTATAACTAGAACTAAAATATGGCAGATTATTATGATATTCTCGGTGTAAAAAAAGATGCAACGAAAGCCGAAATAAAAAAGGCTTACCGAGCGAAAGCGAAACAGTATCATCCTGACAAAGGTGGGGATGAAGCGAAATTCAAAGAAATTAATAACGCGTATGAAACATTAAGTGATGATCAAAAACGAGCTCAGTATGATCAATTCGGATCAGCTGGTCCCAATATGGGGGGATTTGGAGGTGGATTTTCAGGACAGGCCGGTGGTGGTTTTTCGGCACAGGATTTTGGAGGTTTTGAGGATGTGTTTTCTAGTTTTTTTGGAGGGCAGCACAGTGGCGGACAACGACAATCCCAACAAAATACTCGTGGATCAGATCTAGAAGTAGAAGTAAATCTGCCTTTTGATGAAGCCGTTAAAGGGGTAACAAAAACTTTTACAGCTCGACGATATGAATCTTGTGATTCTTGTGATGGAAAGGGTGGAAGTGGTCAGAAGAAGTGTAATATGTGTGATGGGAAGGGGTCAATGACACAACAGTTTCAAACTCCATTTGGAACGGTACAGCAAAACAGAACGTGTTCTCAATGTCATGGAACGGGGAAGGTTTTTGAAAACATTTGTAAAAAATGTACGGGAGAAGGGCGTATAGAAAAAAAATCAAAAATTGAGGTTAAAATACCAGCAGGAATTGAACATGGGACGACGCTTCGTGTACAAGGGAAAGGAGATGCTGGAAAAAATGGAGGAAGAAACGGTGATCTCTTTGTTCATGTTGGTGTTATGCCATCACCTAAATTTGCACGACGAGGTTTAGACCTCTTGTCGACCCTAGAGATTCCAGTATTTGATGCGATTCTCGGTGGGAAATTTCCCGTTGAAACTTTTTGGGGAACGGTTGATCTCAAAGTTCCAGAAAACACTCGAGATGGACAGGTTCTGCGAATAAAAGGAAAAGGGATTAAATCATCAGGGCGAGTTGGGGATCATCTCGTAAAGGTGAAATATATCATGCCTAAAAAAATAACGAGTAAAATACGAGCAGCGTTGGAGTCGATTAAGTAGTACTGTTTATTGTCTCAAATACGCTTCGACAAACCCCTCGAGAGCCCCATCAAAGACCTTATCTGGTTGGTTTTCTTCATAGTTCGTTCGGTGATCTTTGACCAATTTGTACGGTTGGAGTGTGTAGGTTCGGATCTGAGAACCAAAGGCATTTTCCATCATATCGCCACGAAGTTCTTTGAGTTCGCTGGCTTGTTGTTCGAGCTTGAGTTGTGCGAGTCGTGATCGCAGGACATTCATTGCAGCGGCTTTATTTTGGTGTTGTGATTTTTCATTTTGGCAGGTAACGATCAGATTTAAAGGTAAATAAGTAATTCGCACGGCACTATCGGTCGTATTGACCGATTGTCCGCCTGCGCCAGAAGAACGAAAAACATCAATACGAATATCTGATTCCTCAATATGAACCTGATCATCGGTTTCGATTTTGGGTAAAACTTCTACGCGAGAAAAAGAAGTTTGTCGCAGATTTTTGGCATTAAAAGGAGAAAGTCGAATAAGTCGATGGACGCCGTGTTCCGATTTTAGATTTCCATATGCCATCGGTCCGTTGATTTCAATGGTGGCAGATTTGATGCCATCATCAGAAGCCGATTCTTCCAGTATTTGTGTTTTATATCCTTTTCTTTCGGCAAACCGAAGATACATTCGCAGAAGCATTTGGCTAAAGTCTTCGGCATCCTGTCCACCATTTCCGGTATGAATAGAGAGAATGACATCGTTTTCGTCATATTCACCATTAAGAAGGGTTTCAACTTCCATTTGATCAAATTTTTTGATCAATGAATATACTTCATTTTCGAGTTCCTTCAACTCGTTTTTGTTTGCCATTTCCACAAAATCCGATAGATCGGACAACTCTTGTGTAAAGTTTTCCCACTTTGCAATGAATTGTTCGAGATGAGAAGCCTTTCGACTCACGGACTGTGCCTTTTTCTGGTTATTCCAAAAATCAGGACTTTCGGTTTTTTTTTGGAGCTTTTTGAGTTCTGATTTTTTAGCTTCAAGTTTCAATGATTTCTCAACAGACTGATACCGTTTTTTGAGGTTTTCGAGGGATTGGGAAAGTTCTGATTTTTGCATGTAAACTGATCATACACGAGACTACGATTTTGGCTATTTGTGTTTTTGTAGATTTTGTGGTAAAATGTTTGGATATTTATAAATAAAACTATGACTGAATATAATGTTACACGACCATCTAATGATCCGAATTGTGACCCGTTAAATCTAGCGAGTATGAAAGATTTAGGGATTAATAATCCAGAAGAATTTTCGAAAGCGATGAAAGATTTAGGATTAAGTATCAACAAACTTGATAGTGGAGAGGAATATTATACGGATATGAACCTAAAGGAAAAGTGTAAAAAGGAGTCGAAAAAAGAACTAAATGCGTTGGACAAAAAAATAGGTAAAAAACCAGCCATGATGGCCTCGGTAAAGCCAAGTGGGTATATGGCCCATGCACCGAGTCTGAGTACAGATCGAGGACGGGTTGAAACCTCCTTAAACCCCAGTGAAGCGATCGAAAAAGGATTTGAGGAAGCCTCTATTGATGGTATCTTGGGAGCTTTGCGGAAGATTCCAGCGTCGAAGCAACTTCCCGCACTCAAGGCTTTCCTTGCAAATCTAAACGACATAGATCCACTAAAAGCACGTAATACGGCTCAACAACTGGTAGATCGTCTTGGAGATGAAGTAAAAAACTTTAAGGAAGCTGTTCGTCAGCAGTTTACCGACTTAGAACAGGGGACAATAAAACCAGAGGAAAAGAGACTCTGGAAGAGTGAGAAAGTTTTATTTGAGTACTATAATGGAGATCTAAATGAATTTTCTGAAGGATCAAAATTGGGGAAAGTTCGTGAAGCGTTTAGAGGCTTGAAGAGCATCGAAACCATAGATAAAACACTGAGGCCCGTGTTGGAGGTCTCAAAAGAAAGTCTTGAGCGAAATATTCGTCAATCAACCGCCTTGGATCTATTGGAGACAGGAAGATCAACCCTTATGAGTACTTTTACCGATCAGGAAGGACTGGAGGCCTTTAAGAAGAAATCAAAGTCAGAAAAAGCCAATGATTTAAAAGGTGGTTTATTTAGTATTGATTATGATGAAGAGGTCTATTTTTCGAGTAAAAATATATACGATGCCCTTATATTTTTGGTAGCTTCACAATATCAAAAGGACTTATCCCCAAAAGCTAAAAAGCCAGACGGGAGCTCTTTTCCGAAATCAGAACAGGCCGAACTTCAAAAAAATCCACTCAAGTATTATTTTGAACATTTGGCGGATTATAAAGGTTTAGTAGAAGAAAAGGTTTCAACGGTTGAATTTGCTAACCTGAAAGAGGAAATAAGACTTTTCAACGCGTATAATAACGGAACGGAACAAATGGGTGAAGGAGGTATGTATGATCTGTGGCAAGGGGCGGAACGTGGTATGTTTTTCGATAAGGTTGGTAATAATGGTCATCAAGCTTTGTTAGAAGATCATGCTACACGAAATGGACTTATCGCTCAATCAGAATATATTTTTGACTCTCCATTATTGGAAGATAGGTCTGAGACGGTAGATGGGTTGGGCGTTGTTGAAAAAGCACGATTACTTGAAATTCAAAACCTGATTCGACTCAAGCGTTTTGGTGAGGCTCGACAAATGGTGATGGAATTAGCTACCAATTCACGTTTTCACCATCCAACCGAGTCAGAAATAAAAGCAGAAATTAAAGCATTCAAAAACACGGCAGAAGGACAGCGACAAAAGGCTCAAGTAGAAGTTCAAGTGGAAGCCAATATACAGATGCTTGTTGATGATCCTTCAAATGGTATTACCGATGAAACTAAGGCATTAGCCTATACGGCTAAAGTACTTGGTCGGACGGGGACTTTTGATATGGAAGTTTATAAAAGCCTGATGATTAAGGATTTCTTTGAGGGGAAAGCTCGTCAGGATTTGTTCTTTAAAATGAATGTGGATATGGATCAGTCAGATCTCTCACAGTTTGACAAACAGTTATCGAATGTGATTGAGGATCTGAATGATAATTTTTACCTAGATATATCACAAGAGTTTGTCGAGAAAGCTCAATCGAAGGCGAAATCTTTAGGCGAAATAATCCTCGCTGGAGCTGCGGTTTATGTGACGGGCGGTGCAGCTGGAGCGTTTTTGGGTGGGACTCGTTTGGCAGTGGCTGGAGATGCCTTACTGATGGGGTCAAGAGTAGGGAAGGGTGTGAAATATATTGGAGGCTTAGGGCTAAAGAGTACTGGTTTCCTTGAGGCTCAGAATTTCCTTCATAATGGAAAAGAATGGGTTGGAAACGAATTGATCCTTGGGGCGAACAGAGATAAGGCCCTATTGGAACTGAGTATGGTGATGGCTTCTATTGGAGCACTTGGCGGGGTTTCGCGTTTTGTACGAGGAACGAGTCAGGTTCCAGGACTAAAAGGTCTTTCATCTTCTTTTACCAAAAGAATTTCATCTCCAGTATTTAATAGAACTTCAGAATTTGTTGGACAAGTCGGTCTTTTAACGGGGATGGGCGTTTTGGAACAAAAATATATTATGCCGATCTTACTCGATACGACAGATGGAAGTGCCAAGTATCGATCAAGAAAAAGAAGTTGGGATGAAATCGCGGCAGAATCGGCGATTATGACACTTGGTTTACAGGCAGGAGGTTTGCGATATCGTAGTACAAAGCGTATTTCTGAACCGTCAAAACTATTACCGAATGAGCCTATGAAGACCTCTGATTCAAAAGAGTTAAGTATAACTAATGGTGAGACCAAAATTTCTAATGAAGCTCAGATAAGGCGTTTTGAGGCTTGGCGAAATAAGCTCATAAAAAAACGAGATAAACTAGTCGATGAAAAAGGAAATCTTGATCAAAAGAAAGAAAAGCTTGAAATTGGAGAGTTAGAAACAGAAATTAGAGAAATTCAAGGACGGATTAAAAAAGTAGATAAGAAGATAGAAAAGGCTTCAAAAGGGGTTAAAGTTTCAGTAAAAAGTAAGGTAAGGTCTTCAGCTGAATCAATGAGGGGAAATTTAAAATCGATAAAAGACCGAATTAGCGAGGTAAAGCTCCCAGAATTAAAAACAGGAGCCAATCGTGTATTAAACCTGTTTAAAAAACTTGATAACTTGAGACCTATCGTTACTCGATATCATTTA
>CAYXXA010000016.1:8181-10402 GCA_964468965.1 uncultured Candidatus Peribacteria bacterium | reverse complement strand
ACCGTTAAAGCCGATCTGGCATCAACAACAGGTAGGAAGAAGTCAGTTTTAAGAAGAGAAGCCAAGGTTTTAAGCGATAAAATAGCCGCAATAGAATCATCTCGAAGAGGAGTTACACCCGAACCATCGGCGGAAGAAGTCGTAGATGTAACTTCAAGCGCGAACGAATTAAATGCGGAATCGGGAGAGGTTAGTACTAATTCAAAGGATTTTCCTGGTAAAAAAGAAGTGTTGGATGGTGATGAAAATGCTAGAAGTCCAGAAGGTTATTCTACTTTTGTTGATATGGAACAACTGATAGCAAGGATGACAAAGGCTAAAAAACGTTCTGTTCTAGACATGATGCCGAACGATAAAATACGCAAGGTTCTAAAAGAATCATCTAATCCTGAATTAAAGGCTAAGTTAGATCAGATGTCGAATCCTGAAATAAATGAGCTAATAGAAGCGTTTAAACGTAGTTTTTAGAGGATAGATTACCTGAGAGTAAATAGTTGGAAGATGTCTTTTTGTTGTCGAGTGTAGACAGAAGGGTGATACTTTTGGAATTGAATAAAATGGAATGAATGTCTTAGCGTTCAGGCTTGTTTTTCGTGTTTAAATATGGTATAATAATCAGATTTTTACGTAAAAAATGAAAAATTTCACCCATATACTCAACGATGATCCGCGATCTCGGTATCTCTACCTTGAGGGGCGAGTAGCAGAAGTGAATGCATCAGTATTGGAGAAATTTAAGAAAAAAGCGGAATCAACCGAAAAAAATAAAGAGGCACTTCGTGTAACCGAAGCGAAGAATTTTGCGCTTAACCAGATGCCATTGCTTTCCAATTCGATCATGAAAGAGATTGGGAAACACTTCAATAGACCCAAAAAAATTGAAGACACGGATACCGTTGAAAGCCTTGAAAAAGCGGTGAAAGAGAGTGTTTTTAAGGTGTTAGAAAATGGGGTAGCAAGATCAAAATGGGGAATTAATTACCTTAAAACTGTTGAGTCAGTGGAGACGATGGAGGATAAAGCTATTCTCACGCTTAAGGATACGGATCAGGCTTTACAGAATATTACAGCTTTGAAAGAGCAGTATATGCGACAAGCACAGGTTCTGTTAGATCGAAAAGATAAAACCAATAAGACGAAAGGCATTCTCAAGTGGAAAAAAGAGGTTGAAAATACATCAGATTATTATCGGTTTGAACGTGGGCATAATATCGCGGTGAATATTTTATCCGATATGGAAAAACAATTTGGATCGCAAAAAGAAAAAGCAGAAACGCTTTTTACCGAAAATAAAGACTTTGTGGCTGAAATGTTTGCGGCACTACCTCCAGATCAGAAATACCAGTTTATTGACTATGTAAAGATGGAAATGGCTGGAACGAATGTGCTTGATAGAGCGGCTCCGTGGGCTAATCAATTAGTAGCAAATATGAAGTATGCCCAACGAGTTGAGATTTTTCAAGCATTGAACCTTGATCCAACCAGAACCATTGCTCAAATCGAAAACAAAAAAAATCAGTATAACCAGATAGAGCAAGATTTAGAAGCAAGGCGTGATATTTTAGATCAGCATTTATCGGTTATTTCAGATGGAAAATTGAAGTATTTGAAAACGTCCCTCAAGGGATATAAAAAAGATGAATCCTTTGATCCGTCAAAAGGATCAGCCTTTAAATCCTTTGTAAGAGATATGGGGGATTATCTTGAGCGAAGTGGCGATATTGGAATAAACAATGTTTTTGATGGTTATCCATCAGGGGAAATTCTCAATGATCATGAGAGAATGGCGGCCTATTTGCGTTTTCTGTATGATCACCGAGTTACGCTCGTGAAGGATCGAATGCCTAAAGCGCTTAAGGCTAAATTTTTGGCGTATATTGAGTTTCTGGAAGAGGTTGATGCGGTTGATGAAATCGAAGGACATTCAAAAACCTTTATCGCACAAAAAGATATAGTCTTAGATCGTTATGAACAATCAAAGAATCTTCCAGTGTTGCTCGATATTGATTCGATTGAAGAGATTAATGAAGATGTATATGAACTTATTGGCACATTTCTTGGAGCGACAAAAAATGAGAAAAATCGGTATGAGAAACTAAAACAGTCAGATTCCGACCTTTCTGATTCAGAAATTAAGAGACTTGATAATTGGTACAGCGAAATTGATAAAGTTCTAAGACTGCTAGAATCACTTCGATCTTCATGGGAGAAGTCACAGAAG
>CAYXXA010000016.1:0-8081 GCA_964468965.1 uncultured Candidatus Peribacteria bacterium | reverse complement strand
GATATCACCAAAACAAAAACGCATTTTGCTGAGATTATGGCGAGTTTAGAGAGTGAAATAGAAGACATAAAGGCGGAAACCTACAAAGAAAAGACGAGTGGAGTTTCGACAAATGCTCAGATGAAGCGGTATATTATGGAGCAGTCTGCCAAACTCAATAACCAGCGACACCAAGAACGACTCAAATCCCTACAAAAGGCAACCTTTGACACGCTTCAGAAACTCCCAATGGGAACAGGTATTAGGATGATTGAGTATGTGGAATTTTTACACGGACGAGAGATGACTGCCGAATCGGCTCTTTTACGTCCAAAATCACGATTGTACAATGCGGTTCTCCTTGAAAAAACAGAGGACGCGGTTGTTTTCTATTCTGGTAACCGACTGATCGTAATTCAGCAGGCTAAAGCCAGTGGGAAGGTAGAAGTTTTGTCGTTGAATGCTCCAACGGGATTTGATCCATCAAGTCCAATACCACCTGATTATTTTCCCGAGACCGCGAACAATATTGGGGAACTTACTACGATTACCGTTTAATACTCTGAAAAATGAAACAACAACAAAAACAAATCGATCAATTTTTACTTCAGTTTTCTAAAACAGAAGCGATTCCGTTTTCTGTACGTGAAGATTTTTTTCTTCGGTTAAAAGAAAAAAATGGGGTATCTTTTTCGGATGTAGAGGAAGCCCATCGCTTATGGGAACAGTATGCTGATGCGAATGAAAAACGGATAGCCTATTTGCAAAAAAAATGGACAATGGTTGCGAATGGATGGCGTTTGGAACACAACTCAGAATATTCTCTCAAAGAAAGAATTGTACGTTTCTCAAAACGAGTTATGACCGAAACGGTTGAGCGATTCAAACGGTTCTATCAACGATCACAAAAATTAGCCATTAAAAAAGCCGAAACCGCTGAAGACCTAGAAAATGCTGTGAAGGTTGCAAGGCTGAAATCCGCTCTTTAGCGGTTATCTAAGTTTTTATAGTTAAAGCAACAATAATTGACAAAAACCCAAAAAAGTATATAAAAATAACATGAAACTTATCTCATATCAAATATTCGATCACGATCGAGCCGGAAGGTGGATTTTGAGGAATGTTCCACTGGATCCTGTTGATGCTAGAATCCCCGATAATGTCGTTGATTTTGAACCTAATAAGACAAAAGTTGAAACACGCGCTCGGCATGTTGAAAGACAGGCTTACATTGTGCGGTTGAATACTGGTAATGCCATGAAGCACTTTCGGGATGCACCGGAGGGGTTTGAAGAGATCCCACTTGCACGTCAGATCTCATGGGGGGAAGAGAAAATACCGCTTATAAATGAGATTACACCTTTTGAGAGTTCGATGAAATGGCTTGGGGCATGGAAATCATCAACAATGTTTCGAGTAGAAGATCCCAATGGAGTGGTGGGGGACCAAGAACTTAAATTTATGCAGCCATTTTTTTGGGTGAATATGTTTTTTCGGTCTAAACATGGGGTTTTAGATCTTGTTGAAAAATACGTTGATGATCCGAAAAAGTACTACGAAAACGCAAGATATAACTACGCCAATGTCGAGTATGCGTTGCTGGATAAGACCTTGAAGTCAACCCTTGATGGTATAAATTCTGGTGGGGGAAACCCAAAGGGGGTTTCTCTGGCTTCCATCAATCATTTAGACAAAGTGACAGACGCTTTTATCAATGAGATAGAAGGCGATCTCAGGGAAGCACAAAAGGATATTGTCCCGAAATTACGAGATCAGGAAAAGTGGAAACAGGTTTTGAAGCAAACCTTAGGGATAAAACGGTTAGATCGTTTACCTTGGATGATCCAGAAACAGTTAGAACAACTGAAACAAGCACAAAAAGAAATTCAGGCCAATATTAATGCCCTTCGAGAGTATCGAGAACGACAGATAGAAAATTCTAAAAATAGAATCAATATGTATATTGGGCAGGCTCATTTACAGGCCAATGATACACGAAAGGAAAAATTTTGGACTTTAGTCGCCAATGTTTCACAGAATCCGACGCTTTTTATCAATAATCCACAAAATGCCATATTTCAGGGGTTAGACTGGAAGCGTTTATTTGGCTGTGAAAGTCCTGTCGATTTTTTAGATGTTCTCTCCATTTATTACCTTGATAATGTGATCGATATGCAAAATATCGAACGACTCGACTTTGATATGATGGAGACGGTCGACAATATTCGAAAACGGGATACTCTCATACAGGGGACTTTACGTAGTGTTGATTTTGACCGAATACAACGTGGACTTCGAGCTCAAAATATTGAAATGGGGTCGGAGGAAAATATTACGGCTCAGCAAATCGTAGAAATTCTGAATGATGCTCTGCAAGAAGTTCACGTTCATCGTGGGAATGATGCTAATATTGAGGATTTAGTTTATGCGGATGCACCGATCCGTCTTTCGTACGAAGAGAAATTTCTTTACCTAATGAAATATCTTCAAGCAGGCGACAATAGTGATATAAATAAGATTAACGATGAGGCAAAACAAAAACTCTCTCGGTACTTGTTTTTAATAGATGCGGAGACAAAAGATTGGTATGTGTCAGGCGGGTTTACCGAAAAAGGAATTTCCAACAAAACACGAAAAACTGTTTTAGATATGGCAAAAGTTGTAGAAGAAACGGCAGAGGACTCACTAGCTTTATTTAGCAGAAATTTAGTGGAAATGATAAAGAGTACGGATGGTTCTCTTTTTCAGGAAGAATTAAGAAAATTAAAAACTTTTTCGGGAGCTTATGACCAACTTATAAATATAATTGAGATTAAGGACACTGAGAACAAGACTATTCTCGAAAAACTGCCACCTGCGGAACAAGAGATCGTTGAAAATATAAAAATGACACTATTGTCCCTTAAAGATAAGTTTAATGGACCCAATGGTCTCATTAAATATTTAGAAGGTCAGCGACTAAAATATGAAGAGAATGTTCTGAATAAACTTCCCCCAAATCCAGAAACCTATGCTAGTGAAAAGCGAGAGTTTATGAACGCGTATAGTGATATCCGTGCACAATTGAATACGGGAGATGATACGGATGGTATTGACTCAGAGGAGGCTGCTCGTCGATTATATAGTAATTTGCCTGGAATTGGGGCAGCACAGAATGGTTTAGGGATGAATTTTGTGGCAGGTGTTGAAACTGTACCTAATACACTGGAAGATTTAGCTCGTAATATGTTTGATCGAATTCGAGGTTGGGATGAAGCTATGGCAAAAAAAGAAGCCTATACTTTTGAACTACCAGAAAATTTCGACCAAACGTACCGTGTCTTAATAGATAATATTTCGACAGGATTGTTGAGAGTTCAAAATCAACTCGGTGACATTGAAGACGTAGAAAATGAAGCGGATGATAACAACCTCAATGCTCGATTATATCGATATTTTGGGAATGAAACAACCGACTATATGGAAGCGGATTATCGTCCAAGGTTGGAAAAAAATTCTCGTCAGCAGTGGGATCGTCTTAAAGCGATGCCTGAGGGTGTTTCACTGTCAAAATTTCAGTTTATCAATACGACTCATTTAGGAGGACAGTACAATCTTACCAACGGAGTTTTACATCCGACAGAATTTGAAGATATGCGTATTATTCGAAATAATGGGGATCACTTAGTCATGGAAAATGAGACTAAAATTGTAGTGCTTACGGAACCAAAATCTTTTGATTTAGAACATCCAAATCAGGCTAACGTCTATGTTTGGGATAAAAAAGAGTCAGAAATTGGTCCACTAAATCAGGATTTAAACTTTCGTGGTCCTGGAACAAATTACAATAAAGCGGGAGTCTTTATTTCGGCACTGCCAAGAAATGAGAACCTTCCTGAATACCTTAAAAATCCAAGACGTGTCGCTTAAAAAAAAGCCCCACAGGGCTTTTTTTTCCTGAATATTATTAACTTTCCCCCTGATCACAATTTACTACCGCACCTTATTTCTCAAAAAAGCTGGTGTTTCAAGGTCTTTTGCTTCATCAACGGGTTCACCACCTATAGAGAAAGCTTTTTTCATCAGTTGAGCATGTCCTGCTGGTTTTTTATCGGCACCTTCAGCAAACCCTGTAGCGATAACCGTGATTTTCATTTCACCATTATACGCCGGATCAACAACCGAACCAAAGATGATATTAGCTTCTGGATCAGCCGCTTCCGTAATTACTTTGGCGGCTTCATCAATTTCATACATAGAAAGGTCTTCTCCACCAGTAACATTGAAAAGAATACCCTTAGCTCCTTTAACGGATTGTTCAAGGAGAGGGGATTCGATAGCTGCTTTGGCCGCATCAGTAGCTCGGCTTTCTCCAGCACCATATCCAATGCCCATAAGGGCCGTTCCCGCATTGCTCATGATTGATTTAACGTCTGCAAAATCCACATTAATAAGTCCATGAAGAGTGATTAGGTCTGCAATTCCCTGAACCCCTTGTCGAAGAACTTCATCCACAACAGAAAAAGCATCCGTTAGTGGTGTTTTTCGATCAATGATCGAAAGGATTCGATCATTTGGAATCGTAATAAGTGTATCAACATTATTTTTTAATTCTTCGTATCCAGCATCAGCTTTTTTGGTTCGCATTTGTCCCTCAAATGAGAACGGTCGAGTAACCACACCAACGGTTAGGGCTCCTAATTCTTTTGAAATACCCGCAATAACCGGAGCGGCTCCTGTTCCAGTTCCTCCACCAAGTCCACAGGTAACAAAAACCATGTCAGCCCCTTTGAGTGCGGCTTTGATTTCTTCAAGTGATTCTTCTGCGGCTACTTTTCCGACTTCTGGGTTAGCACCTGCCCCAAGTCCTCGTGTGGCTTCTCGTCCAATATGAATTTTATGGGTGGCATCAGAATGAAAAAGAGCCTGAGCGTCCGTATTGACGGCAATAAATTCTACATTATCAAATTCGGCAGAAACCATTCGGTTAACCGCATTCGAACCACCACCACCAACACCGATAACTTTGATATTAGCGACGGGAGCAACGTCAGGGATATTACTCGCAGAAATATTAGAAGTTTTTGGCTCCTCTTCTTTTTTCTTGTTGCTTTTTGAGCTATTCATAGCTGATTGTAGTAAGTCTTTCATGAGATTAAGGGTTAATTTTTGAGGGTTTATAGTTAATAATTATATTTTTTAAAAATGATTAATTCTTGTTTTTTATAGGGTTAATTGGGCAGAAAACTTTGAATCCACTTTGTGGTATTGCTGAACATTTTCTTAAAATCGAAATCAAAGAATGAACCAGCACTTCCATATCGATTAGCGAAGTGAAGCAGTCCTGCTAGGTGTGCAAAGCTAGGATCATCAATTCGATCGACGATGCCTTCGAGGTCTTTTGGAAAACCGATTTGTGCAGGAAGCGCAAGGGTTTCTCGGGCAAGATCAACGGTTCCTGGCATTTTTACCGCTCCACCACAGAGGATTGCTCCTCCGGGAAGCATGCCTTCTCGTCCAATTTTGGAAAGTTCATCGCGAACCATCATAAATATTTCGTGGTACCGAGCTTCGATGATTTTAGCCGCTTGATGCTTGCTAACGGAGTGAACGTCAGTCTTAGAAACCTGAGAAAGATCAATTTCCTCACGAGCATTTACTTCATCAGGTAGACAGGTTCCGTATTCAATTTTTACTTTTTCAGCTGTGTCAATAGCACATCTAAGTCCGATGGCGAGGTCATTGGTTACGTGTTCTCCTCCAACGGGAATAATAGAAGAATAAATAACAGAATCTTCTTCAAAAACAGCCATATTAGTACAAGTAGCACCAATTTCAATTAAAACCACGCCGAGTTCTTTTTGTTTTCGATCAAGAACCGACTCAGCACACGAAAGAATGGAAGGAACAATCTCTTCAGCATCAATTCCTGTTTGGTAGAGACATTTATCAAGGTTTTTTACAGCAGATGCCTGAGCGGTAATGATATGAGCTTCTACTTCCAATCGAATGCCGGTCATACCGACGGGGTATTTTACATTTCGTTGTGAGTCTACAGCAAAACTTTTAGGAATAATTCTCAAAATTTCTCGATTTGCGGGGAGAGAAACCGCTCGTGCGGCTTCTAGTACTCGATCAACATCATCTTCTGTGATTTCAGCATTTTGCCCATTAATAGCGATAACCCCCTTTGAGTCATAGGCTTCAATGTGTGTTCCTGAAATACCGACAAAGGCTCGATGAATGGGCTCTCCAGCCATTCGTTCCGCGTCATCGAGAGCAGCCGTGATATTAGAAGTTGCTTCCTCAATGTCGGTTACCATCCCTTTTCGAATACCATTGGAAGGGGAGAGTCCAACGCCAATGATATTGACTGTGTTTTTTTGGTCCTCGGTTGTTCCGACAACAACACGAATTTTTGATGATCCAATATCAAGGCCAACGAGAACTTTTGTATTTGCCATTTTTATAAATTTCAAGGTTAAGTTTTAATTTTTTTTGAACAATTTTTGTACTCTACTATGAACAATTTTTGTTATCACTGATTGGTGTTTTTTTGTTTGTAGTAGAGGGTTAAGTTGTCTATGCCATACCACCATACCTATAAAAATTTAATCGTGCAAATCTTTTTATCCATGATGTAATGCGTGTTTATTTTTTGTGTTCATTTATTTTTTATACCTATGCGGAAAATCTTAATCACGCCTTCATAAAAAAAAGTCGAGGAAACAAAATTTGTGATCATAACGGTAGTGATAATATTATCTCTTTGGGATTGGCGTTTGTAATTCTTCGTTATTTGTGGTATAATGCTTCGATTTATCTAATTATCTAAAAAAATATCATGAAAAATCTATCAAATCAAAACCAGCTCATCTTCGCTCAGATGAATGAAAATAAAGTGCGGTTTGTCTATGAAGTAGGTGGGGAAAGTTGGCATAAAGAGGTTGGTGGTATCGATGATTCACTTAATTTAGTGCGGGATAGATTTTATAATGATAGAGCCGAGCTGAAAGGGGCTTTGGGGGAAGATATCAGTGGAATTACAATGTCAAGCGAACCGATTAATGCGAAAGGGGGATACCTTTTTGGAGCTTTAGAACAAAATTTTGGCGAAAAGATGGCTCTCAAAGTTCTGAAATTAGCTGAAAATGGCGGACTGAGTGGAGATGTATTTAATGTTGATAAATTTCCACTAGGATATACGGCTTCAATTGAAGTAGAGATGGATGGAGGGTATCTGGTTAAACGGTCTAAAAATGGGGCGGTAACGCAGAAGGTTAAAATTTATGAGACAGAGATATCAAGCGTTACGAATCAGCCGCCAACGTCGGATAAAGATGTGGGTAATGATTCTAACAAGGATAAAGCGAACAGTTTACAGTATTCTTATCTTAATGAAGACAGCTCTAATGATAGAGTGTCCCAAGCTTTATTAGATAAATTTGGACTTAGGCAAAGTCCATTGGTTTTATTAGAAGAGATAAAGGAAAAGTATTCAAATCAGACATTGACAGAAAAAAATATAGAGGCTGCGATAACGGATTATAATATGGCAGAAGAAGCGATATCTCAATCAAATCTTGGTGAAAGTGATATTCTCAATGATCTTTTAAATAAAATCAATGAATTTTATGAGAAGAATCGTGGAAGTAGTGATCCTGAAGCAGCCGAAACGGATGATGACTATTCTTTTACATACGTCGTTGATGGTAAAAGAGTATCAGTAAAATTATCGGATATTGGGAATGTTCAGCCTACTATTATAGATGGAGGCCTATCGGCTTATCAAAATAAAGTATTAGATCACCCAGAAGCAGTTGATAAAAGATTAATGGGAAAGCGTGTTACGTATATAGGATTCGATGAGAGTGGTTCTGCAGTTATTTATAAAGATGAAAGTGGAAGGCCTCATGAAATTGAGTCGGATGATGATGAAGGAAATCCTTCAACGAAAACTAAAAAAAATTGGGGAGGTGATGTGCTTGAATAGTCGAATCAGAATAAAAAGAAAGTGAATCCCCAAAAGAAGCAAGATGATAAGCCTAATAAATTGATGGGATTTAATGGCAGGTGTGAAGTTTTCGGAGCGTGTTTTATAAAAAAATCAGTTCAGAGATGAG
>CAYXXA010000015.1:12771-28442 GCA_964468965.1 uncultured Candidatus Peribacteria bacterium | reverse complement strand
AAAGGTATTAAAAGAATCTGATTTCCGTCGTGAATTACCCAAAATTCAGAATAAGATACTTCTTCTCTGGGGAGAACAAGACAGCGTAACCCCACTCAAGTCTGGTAAGGTGTTTGCCTCCAAACTCCCTCATGCAAAACTTATTACATTTGAAGATGGAAAACACGGAATCCACAAAACCCACACCGAAAAAATAGCACAAGAAATTATAGAGTTTTGTCGATAGAAATGATATATTTTATTTAATGGATTACTTTATCAGTTTGGTTTTCATAGCACTCGCTATTCGAACTCTTCTTTGGCACCTCCAAAACTGGCAGATTCGAGAGTATCGATTTGATCGACTTTGGGCTCATACGAAAACAACAGAAGGTCTCATAAATTTTTTCAATCTTTGGTTTTTTAAAGGAATTCTCCCTCGTCCAAAATTCACAGGACGAATTTTTATGATTCTTGGTATTTTAGGACTTTTTTATGTGAGTTTCTTTTTATGGATTCTGAACGCATCTAATATTTTTGATAGGAGCTCACCAATTCTTTTAGCCATTTTTCTCGAAAGAACACTTTTTTTGTTCACAATGATAGCCGTACTACTCTCAAAATTTCCCACCTACATCAGCCGAGAAATACTCTTTCACAAGGCTAAAAAGATTATTCAGAATAGTAAAAATATTATCACCATCGGTATCGCAGGAAGCTATGGAAAATCAAGTACTAAGGAAATCCTAGCACACCTACTCACGAAAGAGTTTGGTAAAAAAAAGGTTCTCTTCAATCCTGAAAACCAAAATAATGAAATCGCTATCGCTCGATTGATCCTTAAAAATAAGAACTTCTTTCAAGCCCTGTCATCAAAAACTAATAACCCAAAACCTAATTTTTTCATCTGTGAAGTCGGTGCTTACCGTCGTGGAGAAATTGCTAAAGTTTGTAAATTCATTCAACCGCAAATTAGTATTTTAACAGGACTCAACGCCCAACATATTGATCTATTTGGATCACAACGCAATATCCAACTCGGTAAATTTGAGATGGCAGAAAATACAGCGGAGAAAGTTTTTTTTAATGCCGACAACGCTCTGCTTTTCGAAATATTTGAAGATCAAAAAATCAAAGCTCAAAAAATAGCACTCTCCCCCAAAACACTCAAAAAAGTATCGGCCAAAAACAACCAAACAAGTTTTCAATTATACGGTCAAAACTTCATCTTACCATGGCCTGGTCGTTTTTTTGTCGACAATGCCTTACTCGCCCTAGAATGTGCACGTGAATTAGGCATTAAACGAACTAAGCTTCCAGCGTATTTACGTACACTTCCACCACTAGAGCGAGCCTTAACAATAACCCAAAAAAACAATTTCACGGTTCTTTGGGATACTTATTCCGCAAACCCTGACGGCGTTATGAAAGCTATTGAACATCTATCCACTTTTCAAGGACAAAAAATATTTATTGGTATTCCTCTTAAAGAGCTAGGGCAGAAAGCGAGCAAAGTGCATGAAAAAATATTTAAGGCTCTCAGAAAAATAAATGCTGAAATTTATTGGAGCAAAGAAGATTTTTATGAAATGGGAAAAAAGATAAATGGGAAAAACTTTCACCTCATCCATTCGGAAAAGCAACAAGACATACTGACGTTAAAACAAAAATTAAAAAAACTAAAAAAAGGGGATGTCATACTCCTTGAGTCAAAACTCCCCAAAAGTATTCTTGACCTATTCCAATCGTAAAGATTTCCTATTTAATCGAAAAAAACACCATTATTTTAAAACCTGAAATCCCTTTAGTTCTTCCTTTTTGGGTAAAAAGGCGTCAAACCCATCTCGGTGAACCTTTTCAATGATCTCTTTCCCTCCAGAACGAATAATCTGTCCATGACACAGTATATGTACATGTGTCGGATTTATTTTTTCTAATAATTTTTCTGAGTGCGAAACAATAATAGCGGATTTCCCTCCTCGTTCAAACCACCTACTAAATCCTAAAGCAATGGCTGTAATCGCATCTACATCAACACCAGAGTCAATCTCATCAAGAAAAGCACAACTCGGATCTAACGTTAGTAAGGATGCCATTTCCATTTTTTTCCGCTCTCCTCCCGAAAATCCTTTATTCATTTCTCTATCGGAAAAATCTTTTCCTAAACGCATATTTTCTAACTCTTTTTCAAAGGCTTTACGAAATTTAAAACTTGAAGAAAAATCAGGATCAAGTGATTTTTTAGCCGCAAAGAGGAGATTTCGAGCTGTTACTCCGTCAATTTCTGGAGGCGACTGAAAACTAAGAAAAAAACCTAACTTGGCTCTATCTGATGGTGATAGGTCTTCAATATTTGTTTGATTGAAAATAATTGAACCAACTGTTTTTTGATATTTAGGATCACCGAGTAGCACTCGCCCGAGGGTTGATTTCCCACTTCCATTAGGTCCTAAAATCACATGAATTTCTTCTTTTCCAACAGACAAGTCGACACCTTTTAAAATTTCTTCTGTCTCAAATTTCGCCCTAAGATTTTTTATTTCCAACATTACTAACAATGTATTATTTACCACACTTTTGACAACTCAAAACATTGAACTTTCTTCCTAAACATGCTATAATTGGAGGAATGAAAAATAAAGTATACCTCTTTCTTCAAGACCTCTTAGAACACCATAGAAGTAAACCTGGTCGAGTATTTGGATACCTTATTATTTTTCTTATTATCGCTGGAACGCTTATCTTTTCACTGGAAACGACAGAAGTGGGGAAAAACTATCTTTTTTATTGTAATATTTTTAATATTTTTCTCTTTTGGTTTTTTGCAATTGAGTATTTTTTACGATTTCTTATCGCTCCCAATAAACAAAAATTTTTCTTTTCACCTCTCGCACTAATTGACCTACTTGTCGTACTTTCTTTTTCTATTTCTATTTTTCCAAATCTTTTCACCCTTACGGCCGAAAGTCTCATATTTCTTCGAATGTTTCGACTTCTTCGAGTCTTACAAATGCTCAAAATCATTCGGTACTCCTCAGCGATTATCGATTTTTTCAAAGCCTTTAAAAGTTATAAAAATGAACTAAAAATCCTTAGCATCCTTTTTGTTATCACACTCACACTCAGTTCAGCCGGTCTCTATGTCTTAGAAAAAGACTACAACGGAAGTTTTGCCACTATTCCTGATGCTATTTGGTGGGCTGTGGTAACCGTTTCAACCGTTGGGTATGGCGACGCAGTTCCCGTAACAATTGGAGGAAAAATTCTTGGTGGTATGGTAATGTTTATGGGATTGGCACTTATTGCGATACTAACAGCGATTATAACTAAAATGTTCATCGATCAGTTTTTTGCCAAAAAAATGCATCGATGTGAATTCTGTCGTTATCCACGACATGATTTCGATGCCAAGTTCTGTAAGAATTGTGGGAATAGTTTGGATAAATCCACTTAAAGATAGTGTTTCTCTTTAGATACCCCCACAACACGCTCCCCAAAGAAAGAGAAAGAAGCACTTTAATTTACAGATTCCGCCGCTTCAATCGTATTCTCAATCAAGCTATAAACCGTCATCGGACCAACTCCACCCGGAACAGGAGAAATCTTACCAGCTACCTTCGAAACACTGTCAAACTCCACATCTCCGCAAAGTCCCCCACCTTCTTTTCGATGAATTCCGACATCAATAATCGTACATCCAATTGGTACTTGATCACCTTTAAGAAATTCTGGAATCCCAACCGCCACAATAACAATATCAGCTGTCTTTAACTTGTTGTTCAAGTTTTTTGTTCGAGAATGACAAACCGTTATGGTTGCGCTTTTATTTAGCGCTAGTGCCGCTACTGGTTTACCAACAATATTGGAACGTCCAATAACGACTACGTTTTTCCCCTCAAGAACCTCTCCTGAAGATTCTAACATCGTTATAATTCCCTTTGGTGTACAACATTCAAGACACTTTTGTCCTAAAAATAATTTTCCCACATTGACGGGAGTAAATCCATCGACATCTTTTTTGGGATCGATACGATCTAAAATTTTATCAATGGAAATATGTTTTGGCAGTGGCAGTTGAACAATAACTCCATGGATATCTTCATCCGCATTTATACGATCTATTTCTGATAAAATTTTGGACTCTGTTACCTCATTGCTATACCGCCAAGTCTCCGCGATAATACCTGCTTTTTCAGCTGATTTTTCCTTTTGTCTAACATATGAAGCTGAAGCCGCATGATCACCAACAAGAATAACCACTAGCTTTGGTTGAATACTTTTTTTATTCAATTCTTGGACACGGGGAATAAGTTTTTCAGTAATAAGTTTAGTAGAAAGTTCGGAACCAGAGATCATTTGTGCCGTCATTTTGCAAGTAGAATTAATTCAATAACACTTTAGATATTTTTTATAACAAAAAAAGTGATTTTGTTAATTTTATAAGCATAATAAAAAATGATGGCATTTTCCTCAAATATTACAATCCTCATCAATTTACTAACGTTTCTTTCTTGGATAGCTCTTATCGTTGTCCTTTTGACTTTCAATAAAATTAATCAACGATACCGAAAAAAAGTACTCATAGCTATTGCTATTTTTAATGTTCTAGCCTTTTGGTTTTCACTTTCTCAAAATTTCATGAGACCAAAGCCACCTATTAACGCTCGTATCGAAAACGGAGAATTTTGGGATATCAATACTATTTTTTCACAAGAAAAAGATCTCAAACTTCGCCAATGGAAGAAAAATCTACTTGAAGAACTTTCAATAAACCTTAATCAATATCGGACACAAAAAGGACTTCCTGAAGTAAAAATCAAAACCATCGAGTCTTTTTCTCCTCAGAAACTAAATCAAGCTCTTACTAAAAATGCCGAAAAATACTTTCTTCTTGACGTCCGAGAGCCATTAGAAATTAGTAAGTTTCATCTTGCGAGCATTCATCCATACCGATACGGAGACCTTGCCAATGATATCATTCCTACTATTCCTCTTGGGAAAAAAGTTATTGTTGTTTGTTATTCAGGTATTCGAGGGTTTATAGCTGCCAATATTTTACGCGAAAAAGGATTTAATAATATCGCCTTCATTCGTGGTGGATTAGGTGAATGGGTAAAACAAAACCTTCCTATTGAAGGGGAGGACACCTTTCAATTCCTATCGGATAAGTATGAAAAAATACCATTTCATATCGCTTCATCCTCCCCAAATCCCAAAATAAACTTTACCTCCCCCGCAAACCCAACACCAATTTCTAATGCCATAACCTTTGTAGGTGATCTCGCTAGCACCACAGCACAGGAATCTTTAATCCAAAAAGTCAAAAATGACAAAGTTATACTTTTCTGTAAAACCGAATCAGAGTGCTTTGATGCCGTAACCTTTGCCTATCGTTTAGAACTTGAGGATGGTGAAGTATTAGGCTATAGTAAATTAAAATGAATCCGCTACAAAAACTATTCACACTTCTCATTCTCTCTGTTATTACGACTAAATCTATCTGGGCTATACCACCTCCTGATTTTATTATCTCGGGACTTCAATCCATGATACAGCTTGTTGGTGTCGTGATTGCTTTTTTTATTTCTGTCTTTTTTTTAGCCAAAGATTGGCTCAAAAATATTTGGACCACTCATCGAAAAAAATGCTTACTCTTCTTATTTATTTTAATAGTGATCCTCCTTCTATTAGTTTTTTTTATCATTAATACTTAAGCTTTTTTATGACTACTCGGTCCCCCCTGATCGTCCCTAAAAATTACATGATTACCAAACCTTCAAAATTTCATTATCTTGATCTTACTCAAAAAGCGGGAATCAAAACTCCAGCAACCCTTTTTTTATCTGAAAAAAATCTTATAAATTTAACGTTTAAAGAAAAGTTGAACAATTTTATTGATCAAAATAAAAGTCCTCACTATATCGTTCGTAGCTGTATTTTTGGTGAAGATGGAACCGAACAATCTTTTGCTGGACATTTTAAAAGTTCCGGTAAAACGACGCCTAAAAATCTGGAAGAAATCATTACGCAATACTTTACGGATAATAAAAAAATACAAAAAAAGATATGCCCAAACGGAAAAACAAATCTAATGATTCAGCCTTTTATTCAGGCTAAAATGGGTGGCGTTTTATTTTCTCCCTGGAAGTATTTCATTCATCACTTTGTAGGTGAAGTCAGTCAAGATGGGGCACAAAAGGCAGTGGAAGGTCGTGATACACGATTTTTTTTATTATCAAGAAACAACCAGTCAAAAGATCTTATCACGATACCAAATCTTCCAACAAAACGACTAAAAGAAACTCGACAACAATGTGAAGAAAAATTTAATTTTCCACTTGATATAGAGTGGGCTTTTGATGGCAATCAAGTTGTTGTTTTACAAATAAGACCCATTACAAAGCCTCTACAAGCCATTAAAATAGCGAATACTAAACAGATTGAGGCTGAAAAAAAATACTTACAAAAAACCGCTTCAGGGAACTGGTGTATCAATGAATTTTCAGAAAGCTTTGGGGCTATTTCCCCACTCAGTTTTGATGTGATTAAATATTGCTTTGAACATAATTTAGAGAACTTCAAAGAACTAGGATTCCGAGCCCATACCTTTAATTTTTTGGCACAAAGTCGAAACGGACAAATTTATGCAAATCCCGTAGCTCAATCTCAATTTTTCAAACCAAGATCATTTTTAACTCCTTTCTGGCAGGCCGTAAATGAGCCAAAATATAAACAAAAAATCAGGATATTTGCCACCACAACACAAGATAATCCCTTCAAGCTTAAAAAGCTCTCCGATATTTTTGGGTATTGGAATATTGCTAATTTTTATGCGAGAACCAGTAAAAATATAGCCATCGTGAGCTGGCAAAATGAATACGAAGTCTTACAACCACTAAAGTTACCATCCCCAAAGTTAAAAAAACAAATGAATTGGTCTGATTGGCGAAATTTTTATAAACAGTGGTGGCTCTGGGAGTATGAAAAACTAAAAAAAGATATTCAGAAAAATCCACTACTTGCTTTTGGTTCCCTCAAAACGATAAAAACAAACGATGAAAAAACACTGCAAGCCAATTATAACAAGTTACTACCCTACTCTATTTTAGATTTCCCTTACAATTTTAATCAGAAAAGCAGTCACCAAAAAGTGATTCCCGTTGTCAAAGCCAAATCTATTCAGGGAAATATTTTTATTGTAAAAAATCCCAAAATATTCAACGAACCCTTTCCAGATAACACAATCCTTGTCGCTCCTTACTTTAGTAATGATTGGATTCTCGAAATGAATAAATTCAAAGGTATTATCCTCGAAAATGGAGGTATTCTCTCTCATTCCGCTATTGTAGCCAGAGAAAAAAATATTCCTTATTACATTCATTGGGCAAATGCAACTGAACATCTAAAACATGGTGAGTCTCTAAATCTTAGCTAATTATCAAGAAAATAATGGATTTGATACAGACAAACAGTAGGCTTTTTGAGATAAACTTATCTCGAATATAAATGTCCCCAATATTAAGTTTCTTTCAGAATCCAAAACAGATAAAAAATGATATTCTTGCAGGATTAACCGTATCAATTGCCCTTATCCCTGAAGCCGTTGCCTTTGCCTTCGTGGCAGGCGTACATCCACTCATTGGAATTCATGCTGCTATTTTAATTGGATTTTTTGCAGCGATTTTGGGCGGACGACCAGGCATGATCTCTGGAGCGACGGGAGCACTCGCCGTTGTCATGGTTTCTCTTGTTGCCGAACACGGTATTGAATACTTATTTGCCACTGTTGTCCTGATGGGAATACTGCAGATTTTAGCCGGAGTCTTCAAGCTTGGAAAATTCATCCGATTTATTCCGCACCCAGTAATGTTGGGCTTTGTAAATGGACTCGCCATTGTTATTTTTCTTTCTCAACTAAGTATGTTTAAAGTTTCTGAATCATGGATAACAGGGTTTCCACTACTAATAATGCTTGGACTTACTATCTTAACGATGTTTATCATTTTCGTCCTTCCCAAAATTACCAAAGTGATTCCCTCTGCCCTTATCGCTATCATCGTCACAACAGGAATCGTATTTTTTGGGGAGCTTGATACCAATACGGTTAAAGATTTTATCATCAATATGGGGGGGGATGGTTTTTCTGGAACACTCCCCTCTTTTCATATCCCAATGGTAGACCTTAACCTTGAAACACTGAAAATCATTGCTCCTTACGCTTTTATTCTTGCCGCGATTGGACTTATTGAATCACTCATGACCTTGACTCTCATTGATGAAATGACGGAAACGCACGGAAACTCAAATCGTGAATGTGTTGGGCAAGGTATCGCTAATGTTATTACGGGATTTTTTAGCGGAATGGGTGGGTGTGCTATGATTGGGCAAAGTATGATTAATATCAATTCCGGAGGAAGAGGCCGACTTTCTGGTATTTCTGCGGCTCTTTTCTTACTTGTTTTTCTTCTTTTTGCGGCCCCCTTGATTGAAAAGATTCCCCTTGCCGCACTGGTAGGTGTAATGTTTGTTGTTGTCATCAAAACCTTTGCTTGGGGAAGTTTTCGAATAATCAATAAAATCCCAAAAGCTGATATATTTGTCATCGCTCTCGTTACCATCGTAACCGTATTCACTGATTTGGCTATTGCGGTAGCCTCAGGTGTTATTGTTTCGGCTCTAGTCTTCGCCTGGCAAAAATCACAACAAATTGAAGTCAAAACAAAAACAAAAGGGAAAACCAAACAATATTCAGTAATCGGACCTCTATTTTTTGCCTCAACCACACAATTCCAAACACTTTTTGATATTAAAAACGATCCTCAAAATATTATTGTCGACTTCAAAGAATCTCGAGTCTGTGATCACTCCGCCCTTGAAGCACTAAATACCCTATCTGATCGGTATAAAAAACACGGAAAAACCGTCACCTTTGCACATCTCAGTACAGATTGTCGAAAACTTCTTGAAGAAGCGGGAAATGTCGTCGAAGTCAATATTGATGATCCTGAATATACCGTAACACTTCACTAAACTTTTATTCTTTCATCTAAGTCTTGAGTTTATTTAATGATGTAATAAACTATGTATAATTATGAAAAAATATAGCATCTGTATTATTCTAGCAATAGCCGTTCTTTATCTATCCTTTCTAGCTTTCCATATTTTTTGGAAAAGTGACTATTGTTGCCGAAACTTAAATCATTTAACTTTATCTGAATTAGAAAAAAAACAAAAAAAGGCTTTCAGCCCATGCTGTAAATGCAAAATAGAAAACTTTATCTATGCAGCAAAAAACAATGGAGATATGTGTAGAAGTTGTTGTGATCATGAATGTGGATATTAATATAAAAATCCCAGACTTATTATTGAGCTTTTATCTGTTAATATCCGTTGCCCTATATTTAAAATCCCACCATGTCAAAACCATTACCAACAACTAATAATTACAGGGAAATCTTTCTAAATGATATTCCCCTACTCGATGTACGTGCGCCAGTGGAATTTGAGAAAGGTGCTTTCCCCACCGCTGCTAATCATCCCATATTGGATGACGAAGAACGACGCGTTATCGGCATCGAACACAAAGAGCACGGTGGCGATGCTGCCGTCGAACTTGGACACAAACTTGTCAAAGGTGATATTAAAGACGATAAAATCAAAGCCTGGAAAAAATTCCTCGAGCAAAACCCAGACGCCATGGTTTATTGTTTTCGTGGTGGAAAACGGTCAAAGTACGCACAACAATGGATTACCAAAGACTTGGGACTTGAAATCCCTCTCGTTGAAGGCGGATATAAAGCTATGCGAAATTATCTACTCGATATTATTGACGATGCTCCTAATTGGATGAAACCAGTAACTATTGGTGGACGAACAGGATCTGGAAAAACAAAACTACTCTTGAAACTAAAAAATCACATTGACCTCGAGGGGTTGGCTCGGCACAAGGGATCTGCTTTTGGCAATACGATCAACGGACAACCCACTCAGATCAATTTTGAAAATAACCTTGCTATTGCACTCCTAAAACACAAAGCAAAAGGTAATCCCCCACTAATACTGGAAGATGAGGGGAAGCATATTGGACGAGTCCACTTCAAACCTAAATTTTATGAAGCGATCAAAACGGGACCGCTTTATATTCTCGAAGTAAGCCAAAAGGAACGAGTCGAGCATATTTATAAAGAATATATCGAGGAGGATCTCAAATTACACATCAAAAAATACAGAAACGAAGGTTTTTTTAAGTGGAGTGAGACCTTGATAAATAGTCTCAATCGAATAGAACGACGTCTTGGTGGTGAACGACATGCCAAAGCCATGAAATATCTCACCGACAGCCTTGATCAACAACTCAAAACAGGTAATAAAAATGGACATAAAATCTGGATACATTTTTTACTCAAAGAATACTACGATCCAATGTACGACTACCATGTAGGACTTCATCAAGATCGCATTAAGTTTCGAGGAAGTGCCAACGAAATTTTAGATAAACTAAAATAATAAGAATAGAAAAAAGAGGAATCCCCCTTTTTTTCATTATAATAAACTCATCGGACTAGTATCAATCTTTACGTGTTTTGGTAGATCAATCACTTCTAGTAACGTTTCAAAATGCTCTTTTGAAACTTTGAGAAAAACATGAAAGTGGTACTTGTTATTCATCCGAGGGAAAAAAGCTGGTGCATAATGGACTTCTAATGTCGTAAATCGATCCAATAACGACTGCATCTTTTTCTCAAATGATTTCGCCTGAACAAAAGCTTGTGCTTTATCTCGATCCGAAAAAGTAAATTTGATAATCCGTGAAAAAGGTGGCATGTCTAATTTTTTCCTTGTTTCGGTTTGCCAATCAATAAAACCCTGTACGTCATGGTGACGAACAAATTGAAATATTTTTTCATCAGGATTATACGTCTGGATTAAAATTTCTCCCTGACGCTCTCGTCGTCCAGCTCGTCCTGACACTTGGGTTAACAGTTGAAAAACTCGCTCTTCTGCTCGAAAATCTGGCAGATGAAGTCCTATATCAGCTAAAATAACGCCACAAAACTCAACATCTTCAAAGTCTAGCCCTTTCGCAATCATTTGTGTACCGATTAAAATGTCAGCCTTTTTTTCATGAAAAACTTTCATTAGATTTTCAAAGTCATGCTTTCCCGTTACCGTATCTCGATCTGCTCGAAGTACTCGAGCTTGGGGAAATTTTTCTATTAAGACATCTTCTACCATTTGCGTTCCCCAGCCTTTAAATTCAAAATTTTTTGTTTCACAAGATGGGCAGGCCTTTGGCAAAAAAGTCATATACCCACAAAAATGACAGATCAATTTTTCTTTATTCACCCCATAGTCATGCGTAAATTTACGATGAAGCTTCATCGGTAATTCACAATTCTTACAATGGAAATTATATCCACAATCCTTACACATCGTTGATCCTGAAAACCCTCGTTTATTCAGAAAGATAACCGCCTGTTTTTCTCGTGATAAAGTTTTCTGAAGGGCTTCTACCATCGGTTCGGAAAGGGGCGAATAGTTCCCTCGTTTTGCCTCATTACGAAGATCCACTATCTGAATATTTGGCATTTTGGTTTCGGATACACGTTTATCCAAAACCGAACAATGCCAGTCTCCATCTTTAACCTTTTCAAAACTTTCCAGTCTTGGTGTAGCCGAACCGAAAACAAGTTTTGATTTAAATTTCTGAGCAATCAATTCGGCTATATCATGTGTCCAAAACCGTGGAGCAAATTCATTTTTATACGTCCATTCATGTTCTTCATCGAGAATAATAAGTTTTGGATTTTTCATGGGAACTAAAATAGCTGACCGAGCGCCAATCAGAATTTTAGCTTCCCCAGAAGTAACTCTTGCCCACTCTTGAACCTTTTCTCCTGCTGAAAGATGAGAATGCCATACCGCCATATCATTACCGAATACGTTTCGAAATTCTGCAATTAATTGCGATGTCAGGGCAATTTCTGGCACTAGAAGTAAGGTCTGCCCTCCCCTTTTTTGATTGAGTAACTGTTGGGCTAAGTGTTTGTAAATTTCAGTTTTCCCTGACCCCGTTACCCCAAACAAAAGATCAGGCTTATCAGAAGCCCTTAACTCTGACAATACTCGTTCCTGATCATCATTTAACGTATGATTTTTCGTTCTATCAAGAGCGTCCACCCGAAATAAAGTTTCAATACGTCCCCTCTCTTTCTCAATCAGTCCTTTTTGGCATAAACTTTTAATCGTTGGAAGTGAAACAAGCTCCCTTAGGTCTTTTTCTGATACGATTTTTGAGGTTTCAAAATGAGCAAGAACTAACTTTTGCTTTGGTCCTAACCTTTTGAATTTCTTTTCATCCTCCTTTTTCAATGGAGAATTTAGGTTGAGTTTATAAAAAACATCATATTTTACAGGATCTTGCTTTTGCCAAAACATTTCAGGAATCATTAAAGAAAGCACTTTTTCTATACTGGTAAAATTCTGCTGGGCTATTGATTGAGCTAACTCCAAATAAGGTTTTGATAAAAAGTCTTGATCCCAAACTTCTAATATTGGTTGTGTTTCAAAGGTTGGTTTTTGTCGAGTAATCAACACCACAACACCGACACGTTTTCTTTTGCGAAATATTACTTTTACACGAACACCAACAGAAATATTTTTGGGGATTTCCCAGGTAAAAATACCTCGAATTCCACGCAGAGCTATTTGGCAATAGTACATATGATAAGTTTAGAGATTGCGTCATCTAACAACAAATAAAAGTTTCACTAAAACCGAACTTATGATATAATCTTTAGAATGATTACCTTAAAAAATGAAAGTTAAAACACCCAAAATACAACATCATGAGCTCCTCAGTCATGAAACCAAAAAACACGTCCTCATCAAATTTGGATTAGTGGTTCTTGTTTTTCTTAGTTATTTCATATTTATTACCCTCAAATATGGCGTACAAGATGGATTTTTTGTAACCTCACTCACTTGGTCATTTTTTGTCCTGTGTACCCCTATTGCCGATGCTGGATTCTTACTAGATTTTCCATTTCGTTTAATTACGCGTGTTAGAATGCTTTTTTCTGAAATAATTGTCTGGATAATCGCTCTTTCTTTAAATTTATACGCTTATTTCTCAACGCCTGAAATCTATGCAAAAACCAAACTGCTTCTCCTCTTTAAGCATATTCTAGACCAACCATTCCCCTTTTGGTCGATTATCCTTATTTCAGCTATCGGGACATTTATGTCTATTCGTTTTGGTGATGAACTTATGGATAAGGTTAAACATAAAGAACGAACACTTTATAAGAAACAAAAACACACTCATAAATTTTGGGGTATGATTTTTATCTTTGTGCTATCGATTATTCTTTATGATTTCCTACTAAAACAACTTGGCATCGAACTTCCTTTTTAGGTTTATTTTTTGATATTGTGTTAACAATCACATTTTTTTTGTATTGCAGTCGTAGTGAAACAAAGAAAAGAAACTCTAAATCCCATAAAAGAGGTAGCAGATGTTTTTGTCGATTGTAAAACTGAAGGTGACTTTTATACAAAACTAATAGAAAACTTTAAACTTCGTCCAAGTTCTTCATCAAAAGATACCCGTAAACTAAGTATGCAGGAGTTAACCTTTTTTATCAGAAATACGAACTCCGTAAAATACATTCCACTTTGTTGTGTACTCATTAATAATGAGATCGACCTAGCTTCATCTCGTCATGCACATGATACTGATACCGCAACGATCTATGACAAACTCATCGCCCTCAGAGAAGCTCGAAATAATGGACAGGATAAAGCAACTTTTACCTGCAAACTTTCAACAATAATTAAACGAAAACTAAAAGCCAGATTGAAAAAGTAATAGTTAGAAATCCCAACTTCCTTTCATCGAACTAGACTGAGTATAGTTCACCACCGTTGATTCAAAGAAATTTGTTTTTTCAGAGTTATTATCCGCCATTGATTCAAGATGTTTATACGGATTTTTCATAATATCGGGATATAACGGTTTGAGTTTCAACATTTCCAACCGATCATTAGCAAGCCATTTGGTATACTGTTCGGTTGATTCTTTCGTAATCCCCGCAATATCATTTCCAATAATGTGATTGGTCCATTTTATCTCTTGATCGACGGCTGTTTTAAACATGTCATAAATCATTTTTTCATCAAAGATATCTGGAAATTCACTTTTAATTTCCTTGATAATATTGGCAAAAAGTACAACGTGTGTGAGTTCATCTCGACGGATATAAGAAATCATTCGCCCCGTGGCAATCATTTTTGAACCATAAACCAGCGTATCAAAGAACGCAAATCCATTGTAGAAATAAAGACTTTCCAGTAAAAAATTAGCAATCAATCCTCGAAAGAAATTTTTATCCGTTGGATTATCGATAAATTCTTGATATAAGTTTCCTATATATTCATTTCGCTCAAGTAAAACCTTGTCGTCTCGCCAAAAATAATAAATTTCTTCTCGTTCCTTGGCATCGACCACAGTTTCGAGAATGGTCGTGTAAGACTGAGAGTGAATGGCTTCTTGAAAGGACTGAATAGCGATCAAAAGATTAATCTCTGGCGAAGTAATATAATCATTAAAGTTTGGTAAATTGACTGTCTGCACCGAATCAAGAAAAGTAAGAAACGAAATCACACCTTTGTAGGCTCGACGTTCCGCGTCATTCAGCGTAGATTTATACATAATTCCATCATCACCAAGTCCTGAAACCTTTTCTGGAATCCAAAAGTTTCCGACCATGACCTGATACATTTGTTTTGCCCAAGGATACTTGACCTCATTGAGGTTAAAGAGTCCTGTTGTGGCTCCTTTAATAATGGTTCGATTGGCAACAGTGTCGTCACCAGCGGGATTGAAGAGTAAACGTTTTTTCATGATTTATATGGGGTTAAATTTATTTTTTATTTCTCAAAATAGACAACAAGTCCTATTCCTGTAAGGGCCAACATCATACCCAACCACTGCCAATTATTCAATGATTCTTTGAAGAAAAAGAATCCCACCAAAGTGGCAAGAATAACTGATACTTCAACAATGACCGCAATAGGTCCAATCCGTCCTCCAGCATTTATGGCGAGAATAAATCCTGCCGTCGCCATTATCATTAGTAACGAGAATAGTCCATATTTCCAATCAGCTATCTCTGGTAATGAACCATGAAATAATCTGGATAAAATAAGTAGTATCGGAAGTGAAAAAAGACACTCCCAGAATATTCCTGAGAATGGGTTCGTAATAGGAAAGATTTTTGGTGCCATATACCAACTAAAACTCCCCATCATGGCAACGAAAGCGTATATGATCCACATGATTTATTTAGATTTATAACTACAGATACTTTTTTCACAGATGGGCTCAACTTCATCAAGCTTGAAATGTTTACACTTATACTTTACTGGACTTTCCCAAAATAACTTTTTTTGCCGTTTTTCAAATCTTCCAAACGCTTCTTCTGAATTATTTTTATTTATCGATTTCACATTCGTACAAGAAACTTCCATAGAAACTGATAGCACCTTACAATCAGCATCTTCAGTACATTGTATCTCTATTTTAGAGGGTGTTTCATCCCAATTCTTCAAATATTTTTTAGGAATTACTTCATCTGAAGTTTGTGAACAACCTGCCATTAAAACTAAGATTGAAAGTAGTATGTATTTTT
>CAYXXA010000015.1:0-12671 GCA_964468965.1 uncultured Candidatus Peribacteria bacterium | reverse complement strand
GAAGTTTGTGAACAACCTGCCATTAAAACTAAGATTGAAAGTAGTATGTATTTTTCCATTTTAAATTCCTTTTAGTTTCTCCCCTTCAAGGGGGACAACAAACACGCTCTATCCCGAACAACTCTCACACACCTCTTTTACCTCCCCAGACATAGATCGGACATAATACACCGTCTTGATCTGATCTTTCCACGCCTTCATGTAGTAGCTGTAAAGTTGTGCTGGAGAAGTCTCCGCTGGATTAATCATCCACTCAAATGAAGCTGATTGATCGATCCACTTATAGACAACGGCAAACATATCGATTACATCGTTCATTTCTAGGTTGTGATACTCTTTGTAAAACCAAAAATTATCCTGATTTAGATTTGGAGCGACCGTCACCGTCGGTGCAATCACATTGGTTTCGACAAAGAACTTCTTGTAGATCGGTAAAAGTCCTGCAGTTGTTCCCGTAACACCTGATGTTGATGTATTTGGTGCTGGTGCAAGGTGATATCCAAATCGAAGACCTGTTTTTTTGATATTTTTAATCAATCCAGACCAATCACATTTTGTTTTTGCATTAGCTTTATACCAGGCTTCATCTCGACCAAAGAGAATTCCCTTACTCCATTCTGATCCAGGAAAAAGTGGATAATGGCCTCGTTCTTCACCAAGTTTCTGTGAATTTTCAAGCGTGGCAAACGCATATTGTTCAAATAACTGATCAACCTCTTCACGTGCTTCTGGCGTATCATAGGCTAGTTTTTTACAGGCCAAGTATTCTGCCAAGCCCATAAATCCAAGTCCAACGGGTCGATATTTTTCTGCGGTGGCTTTTGATTCGGCGATCGGATAGAAGTTTAACGTAATCACATTATCCAAAACCCTCATCGCAACTGGGAAAATTTCTTTGATATCTTTTGGCGTATTAACCTTTGCCATATTGATTGAAGCAAGATTACAGACGACCGTATCTCCAGCTTTGTAGTTGATAGACAGATTCCCATCATCATCAATTACCTCTGATTTAAACTGAGCTGGTGTCGTATTCTGGCAAATCTCTGTACAGAGCTGTGTTGAGTATACGTTACCCGCGTGTTTATTGGCATTTACTCGGTTAACGGTGTCTCGAAAGAAAACATACGGCATTCCCGTTTCTACGGTTGTTTTGAGAAAATGTTTCATTAAATCCTTAGCCTTCACCACTTCTTTAAATTCAATTTTGGGATTATTTTCACACTCAACATAAAATTTTGAAAATTCCTCACAAAAAGTGTCTTCAATTCGTTTTCCCGTTACGGTAAAAATTTCATGCGGATCAAAAAGAGTAAAATCCTCATCCGCTTCCACTCGCTCCATAAAAAGATCTGGCATCGTCACTGCTGGAAAAACATCAAACGCTTTTGATCGAATATCTCCAGATTCCGTCTGCATTTCTAGGAAATCAAAGATATCCTTGTGCCAAATATCCAGTGTTGGCGAAATAGCTCCCAGTCGTGCCCCAAGCTGATTAACCGCACAAGCCGTATCATTGACTACTCGCAACCAAGGAATCACTCCACCTGATGAGTTTTTCACACCTCGAATGGAAGCGCCTTTGGCTCGAACATGACCAAAATAGACTCCAACACCACCACCAAATTTTGAAATTTGGGCCATATTTTCAAATTGATGATAGATCGCCCGAAGATCGTCATCTACATTCAATTTGAAGCAACTTGAAAGCTGATGATAGTTTGTTCGAGCATTCAAAAGGGTTGGTGTCGGTAAAGAAAGTTTTTGAGTTGAACACGCTTCATAAATTTGTCGTGCTATTTCCAACCTATTCTCTTTTGGTTCTGGGGTCGCTAAAAAGAGAGCCACTGCCATATACATCTCTTGTGGTAGTTCATGAACGATCTTATTCGGATTAAGTAGGTATCGTCGATCAAAAGCGATCATTGTCGAATATACATAGGTAAAATCTCGATCTTTATCGATATACTCCCCTGCCTTGAGAATATCCTCCTTCGTGTAATATTTATAAAAGTCGGTATAATAAAATCCTTTTTTGATATAATCATCAAAATGCTTTGCCCAAGATTTTGGCGAATAAATATCGGTATGCTTCATCTTTCGATTTCGACAGGCTTTGCTATAAAACTCAATAGCATACAACCTCCCAGCTACGTTTTGCCAACTCACATTATCAACCGAAATCATATCCAGTGCCGACTTTCTCATATTTCGTAGTAAATCCTCGGTGGTAATACCATCCGTAATCATAAGTTTTAGAATTTCGTATAAATCCTCAAACTTACAGCTTGGATAATCCCCTGCTACCCGTTTAAACACTTTTTCAAGTTTCGCCTTTTTGAAAATTTGCTTTCGTCCATTTCGCTTAGTAACCTTTAACAGATTCTTATCTATTTTTTCAAGCTGAGCCAATCGCTCCTCGGCTCGTCGTTTTGCGTGTTCAGCTCGATACAGAATATAGTGTTTGGCAATTTCAAAATTACCAGATTCTACTAATTTTTGCTCAACCACATCCTGAATCTCCTCTACCGTTGGAATCCGTTCTCCACCGAAAAATCGTTCTTCTATCTCAAAAACAACTTCATCACAGATAATTGTTGCTAGCTCAGTATTAGGAACGCCCTCAGTCGTTTCAATGGCTTTCCCGATGGCCTGAAAAATACGAACTTTATCAAAATCTACAATATCACCGTTCCGTTTTTTGATCTGTAAAGTTTCCATATTTTTTATTTTTAGAGTTATTAAATACTAAGATTAGATTAAGGTTCTAGAATATATTGTCATCGAACCCATGAGACCTAAAAAATCAGCCTCAAAATACGAACACAAATTTTATTCAAGTAGCGAAGTAAATTCCATTATTTAAATGTATCGCTTCTTTCACGAAAGTGACCTAACTACGAAATATTGTGTGCGTAAATAATTCTACATACTAAATGTAGTATGAGCAACAAAAATATTAAAAAAAGTCAGGAGAGGTTTACTAGATTGAATTTTGATAAATTTTAAGTTTTTAGATTCAAGTTTTAAGAAAAAGTGAAACCACAGCCAGAGTTAAAAACAACTAGAAATTATATAAAGAAATCTTTGAACTTTGAACTTTAAACTTTAAACTAAATATAATGATCGAAGTCCTTCAGAACATTCCTCTTTCAAAAAAAACATTCTACGGCATCGGTGGACCCGCTGATGAGATTTATGAAATTCATGATACGGATGGACTTGGGGAACTCTGGGCAGAAACGATAGCGCAGAATATACCAAAAATCGTACTTGGAAAGGGTTCAAATATCGTTTTTGCCGACAAGGGATTCCGAGGACGAATCTTTATTCCAATATTTCAGGTAATCGATCCACAGAAAGTGACGAATAATGAACTATTTATTTCCGCTCAGGCTGGTACCAGTTTTCAATCGCTCATTGAGGAAACCAACCGACTAGGATTCAAAGATCTCTGCAACCTCTCTGGCATCCCCGGTAATGTCGGAGGATTTGTCCGTGGAAATGCAGGTGCCTATGGTATTGAAACGGGTGATTTCGTTGTCGCCGTCGACTATTTAGATGAAAATGGAGTTCGTCAAAAGAAAAGTGCTAAGGACTGTCATTTTTCGTATCGTGAAAGTTTATTTAAACAAAATTCAAATCTATTCATTCTCAAGGCAACCTTTAAATTAACACAAAAATCAGATCCCCAAAAAGCACTTGATCAAACACGAACCCTCCTCCAAGAAAGATGGCAAAAATACCCACCAGGGCGATCTGGAGGCTGTGTCTTTAAAAACCCCAACCAAACACATGGACTATTCGCTGGGAAAATGCTAGATGAATTACACGCCAAAGGGGATCGGTGCGGTGATATTGAAATTTCTAAAGAACACGCCAACTTCTTCGTTAACAAAGGCAAAGGAACGCAAAAAGATGTTCTCAAACTTATTAAAAAATGGAAAAAAAAGGTATATGACAAATACAAGGTAAAACTAGAACCTGAAATTTTTATTGTTGATGAGTTCGGGACACCCTTCAATCTATAATTTCATAAATTAAAGTTGATTCAGGATAACTTAAGAGGAGCATTTTTAGGTCTTTTTTATACTATAGCCTAAATATTTTCATTATAAAAATTGAATCTAAAAAGAAAAAAAACTCTCTATTAGCTTGCTGTACTGTAGCGCATCAATACTTGTTTAAGTGAAAACAACCGATAGCTTTAATCGGTATGGAAGTTATTGCCGTCAAAATTTACACTATGAGTTTTTAAATTGTTAACACTTGATGATGTGCTACTATATTAAATATGAAAAAAATAATACAGGCGTTTCTCTTACTTTTTATTTTTATGAGTGCTTTTTTAATAAAGATAAATGTTTTTAATGTGTATCCAAAAGCAATTAAAGAATCTCAGCTAAAACAAAGTAAAGGGATTCGCCCAAGAGTATACCAAAAAATGCTCGGTATCGGTATTGATGTTGACTGGCTTAAAACAAAGAAGGGAATGAAACACTACAATGAGCAAGTAGTGAAAGACTTTAAAGAACGTGAGTTTTCTCATGTACGGTTGCGAGTGAAAGAATATGAGACCGAGAAAATTTTACCACAGATTAAAACCGTCGTGAACAACTGTCTGCGTAACAAACTTATCCCGATACTGTCTTTTCAGGCAGATGATTTTAAGAATAATCCTAATCCCAAAGAACTTGCACGATTTGTATCATGGTGGAAAAAGACTGCACAAGCACTTCAAAACTATTCTCAAGAGTTATCTTTTGATTTAATTATTGAGGTAACCGATACGCTTAACAAAAATCCAGAGATCTTGAATGTCGCTTATGAAAAAGTAGTGAGTGAAATCAGAAAAACAAACCCAGACAGAAACATCTTTATTTCCCCTATTGTCAGAAGTGCCCCAGAAAATCTTCATTTACTTAAAATTCCAACACAAGCAAACGATCACATACTTGCTGAATTTCACTTTTACGCGTCTGGTCCAAGCAAGACAAATACTAAAAAACTTTGGACAATTGGCACCGCACAAGAAAAGCAGATTATCAAAGACAAGATAAAAACCGCACTTGATTGGCAATATAAAACGGGTATCCCCGTATGGGTTGGGGCATGGATGCCAGGAAATTATAACAAAGGTAATGATTACACCATAAAAGAACAGATAGTATTTGCACAGTTTGTTGTGGGGGAGCTTAGAAAGGCAGATACCCCATTTGCCATCAATTCTGGTAAGTTCTTTTATGATTATGAGACCGGTACTTGGGATACCGTATATAAACCTATACTTGATATAATTTTGAGGTAATTTACAGTAGGCATAACCTTTTGGTAACATCAAAAAGAGACTTTACAGAAACTTAGTCCGAAATCTTCGTCTGTAAAACCTTGAGGATTGCATCACTCGTATTGGAGAGCTCATCAATAATAAAAATACTCCCCATTGATGACAAAAGATCCTTTTGATAGAGACTCGATGCCTTCGCTATTATTCTGACCTTAGGTGATGCCAAACGAACCACATCAACAATTCGCAGCATTTTGTCTTCTTGTGGAATGGCAACAATCACTGCCTTTGCTACATCAATATTAACACGAAATAGTATTTTTTTCTTTGCCGCATTCCCCAGTATAATATTGTCTCCGACCGATAGTCCTTCTTCAACCAAAACGTGATCTCTTTCTAGAATAACATGTCGTATGTTTTTTTCTTTAAGTTTCTTGGCTAATCGTTTCCCCAAAGCCCCATATCCGCAGATAATAATATGATTCGTTTCTCTTATCCGTTCAGGAATCTTCTCCGTATCCCTTCCCTTCTTCGTGATAAATAGATTTTCAATCGCCTGAATGTTTTTAAAAATAAAAGGCGTTACAGCCATTGAAAGTATAATCGAAGCAATAATCGTTTGGGTTAATGGTGATTCTTCCAGAAGATGGTTGAATTTCGCAACTTCAAAAATAACAAAAGAAAACTCCCCTACCTGTGCTAAAATAATAGCCGTTTTAAGTGAAGTTTGCCGTCGATAACCAAAACTCATCACCAAGAAAACTAAAATCGCTTTAATCAGTATAATCAACACCAACATCAACAAGATTGTGAGTAAATTATGGGCAATAAATTCTAGATTTAGTTGCATTCCGACCGTAATAAAGAAAATCCCTAGAAGTAGATCTCGAAAAGGGATCAGATCCGCTTCAATCTGATGTTTATACTGCGTTTTGGCTATAGTTAACCCTGCTATAAAAGCTCCTAACGAGTAAGAAAAACCAAAACTATAAGCTAACTGTGCTGACCCTATAACTAAGAATAAAACAGCTGCCACAAAAATTTCATCTGATTTTACACTGACCACAATATCTAAAAATTTTTTCGCTAAATATCGTTCAAATAAGATGAATATCGTAAAAACAATAACGGTATTTATAATCAGATCACTCAGCACATGCTCAAGACCTCCATCGTTAATCTGTGATAAGATTGAAATTGCCAATAAAACGGGGATAACAATGATATCCTGAAAAATCAAAACGCCTAATGCATTTTTCCCATAAGTTCTATAAAGAAGTTTGTGCTCATTTAAGAGTTTCAGAACAATCGCGGTTGACGATAATGACAAACCAATCGCAATAACAAAAGAGGTAGAGATCCTCAAATCAAAACCATAGCGGATAATAGCATAAAAAACAATGGCGGTTACCAGTACCTGCCCTCCACCATACACAAAGACTTCTTTCTTTATTTGCCTTAATTTTTCTACAGAAAACTCAATACCAATCGTAAACATGAGAAAAGCAATCCCCAGCTCCGCTATAATATTCAGCGTTTCGGTTTTTTCTGTTTGAAAATTAAACAGAAAACCCACAATGGCTCCCGTAAAAATATAACCAATAATGACATCAATATTTATCTTTTTAAAGAACACATTGAAAAACAGGGAAATCCCAGCCACAAAAAGTATTATCGTAATTAAATTATCCATTTACATTGATATTATATACGTATCATACGTCGAAACACATAAAAAAGCACCTTTCTCAAAAGGTGCTTTTTTTATTTTCTTTTCAAATCGTTCCTTTACTTCACCGCTTGTTCTTCTATAACCGGTGGTTCTACTGGAACGGGTTCCATTTGAGCTTGTTCGACTTGCATTTGAGCCTCCATCTCTTGATCCTTCTTACGCATCTCTTCTTCCATTCGTTGTTGCTCCCTTCTCATTTCTTGTTCCATCCGAACCATATCCTTACACATTTCTTTTTCTCCCTCCACATCAGAAATAATTTTATCACAGATTTGAGGATCTAAATTTTTAACCGCTAACTGGTTGTATGCAGAATTCTGACACTGCTTTTGAGAAAGCTCATCTTTTATCTTTGTACACCCTTCAACAGATCCAGACGCTACCGCAATCTGCGTCAAAACAGAGGTCAAACAACTATCTCCCATCGAGGCATCTGTAATATTTCCACAAGCATCGAGATCTTTATTCATTACAGCTAGATTCATCCATGCTCCATTACGACAAGAAGTTTTCTCAGCCTCATCTCCCAAATAATTACAAGGTTTTACTGATTTAGTTTTTTGGATCTCCTCCTGAACAGCATTTTGTTGACACCCCGTTACAGCTTCATTGAGACAAAATAGATAGTTATCATTTTCAAGCGTAAAGGACTCTACTGATCGTACTAACTCCTCAGTACTTTTTTGCGGTTTGTGATCCATCCCAGGCATGCTTAAATTATCCTCTTCCGTAACGGGAGTAACATCTTCCTCAACGACCGGTATGTCATTCCCTTCTGAGTCTATCAATGGTATTTCTCTCACATCAACTGGTTCTTCGGTTACTGACGAAGATTCCTCTGTATCAATTACCGCTTTAGGCGGTGTAGTCGTTCTCACGTTCTCACATCCCGTGAAAACAAAGGCGATAGACATAACGGAAATGGCTGTAATTTTTTTCATATTTTTTTATTTTTAATAATATTAAATCACTGAAATAATAACCATCCATAAGAAACTCGCAATAAATACTACTAGTCAAACTAGATAAAACTTTGAAAAAGAATACTCTATTATTATGAAAATTATACTAGCCTCAAGCTCACCCAATAGAAAAGCCCTTCTTGATAAACTCAACTTTCAGTATGCTACCCACGCCCCTACTTTTGAGGAAGTCATTGATACACAACTATCCAATCATGATAATATAAAGGCTTTTGCCAAAGGAAAAGCGCTTTCAGTCTACTCAAAATATAAACAGGAGTTAAATATTCTCATCTTAGGGTTTGATTCTATGATTGAGATTGATGGAAAAATTCTCGGAAAAGCTCATAGTGAAGAGGAGGCTTTTAATATGATTAAAAACTTTGTTGGTAAAAAACAAAAAGTTACCTCTGGTATAAGCTTAGTAGGAAACTTTGAGGGAAATTACTTTGAAAAAACGGATCTACAATCTACCACTGTACAATTTCGATCAGATATTACCGATTACCAGATCAAGGCTTACCTAGCTTTTAATGACTGGTCAGGAAAATGCGGAGCCTACTCTATTCTAGGGATGGGACAATTTTTATTGGAAGAAGTACAAGGTGATTTTCAGAATATTATTGGCGTTCCCGTTTTAAAAATGGGAGCAATGATACAGGAAATCACTAAAAAAAATCCTTTAGAATTATTCCTACCACAGTTTAAATAATAAAATCAAAGCCCATTAAGCAAACTTTCTAGACTATTAGCGGAGTTGGGAATAATCTGACTACCAATGCTTCTACCAATACTCGAACTAAAACTTGAAACAAGTCTTTGAGTGAAAGAAAAACTAACCACAATAACAATAATCCAAAGTCCATACTTTACGATTTCCCAAATAAATTTATACCTTGCCGTTTTTCGTTTATCCTTTTCTAACTCAATAAGCACCACTTGATTCGCTTCAATATTGGAAAGGATGGCTTGATTTTGCTGATTAATTTCGATAAGTTTATCTACAGGGTTTTTTGTCATTTTATTAAACCGTTAATATACGCAAAGCTTAAAGCCTAAAAACGCTATAGTCAAAAATTTAAAAAATAAACCACTAAAATAATCCTCTTCTCAAATGTCTTTCGAACCCGCTGGGAAATTTATCTTTACGGCTGCTAAAAAATACAATCTGCATAAACAAGCCGCTTCAGGACTACTCATTCAAAGAGTTAATCGATGTATAGAAGAACTTTATCCAGAATATCTTAATATCTGGGTTCCTCAAAAATTCAAAAATGGAAAACTTACCATTAAAACAGCTAATGCCAGTGCCAGCAGTGCCTTATTCATGAAGACCCATATGCTTATTAAACGTATCAATCAAGAGGATCTACCTCAAAAAGTTTTAGAAATTTCTATTCAGCGAAAATAAGAAATCCGATTCTCACTTCAAATAACTACCAGGTAAACTCTTTTGCCAGTTTTCCAATAACAGGCATTGATTTCATTTTACCAGTAAATCCTAAATAAATTCCATAAATCGCAACACCAATCAATAATAGCCGAATTAAAATCCAAAGCCCATAAGATATAGGCATAATAAGTGCAGCCAAAAACCCAATAATCAATGAAATAAGTAGGAGAACTAACCCTTGTTTTCCATGAAATTGGCAAAATTTTGATTCAGGTTTAAGTACTAAGGGCAAAATACACAAAAAACTCACATAGCCTAATGCTGCTAATATTTTCTCTCCTCGAGTGAGAAGATCTTTTTCAATCTCGATTTCATTTTCTTTAGCGAGTTCTACGTTTTCTTTATCCAATGCCTCAGCTTCTTTTTTCTTTTTCCCTAAAACATCGATTAAACCTTCTTTTTTCGTTTCCTTTTTGGGAGATATCTTATTTGTATTTTTTTTTGCCATTTTATGTTAGTAGTTATCAGTTTTTTCTTAAGTATACCAAAAAAAAACATGTTTCGCAATCGCACCATGTCTCAAATAAAGCGAGAGATACTGTCGACTAAAAAAGAACCCAATTTAAGGGTTCTTTTTTTAATTTTTATAAGTCAATATACATCTTTCTACTCAAGTGCTTTCGTTAAAACGTTAAGAAGATACTCAATAGCCTTCATCGCATCATCATTAGCTGGAATAAGGTAATCAATGCTTTTAGGATCAGCATTGGCATCAGCTACTGCAATAACAGCAACCTTAGCTTTCGACGCTTCATCAATAGCTATCCGATCAGTTACGGCATCTAATACGATAACCGCATCTGGCTGTTTTCGCATTTCAGCTACTCCGTGGTAACTCGCATCTAATTTTTCTAGATCTTTACCAAATTTAGCAATTTCTTTTTTAGTATACTTATTTATATCTCCCGATTCAAACTGTCGTTTAAGGTCTAGGTAATAGTCGATTCGTTTTCGTAGTTCTTTGAAGTTTGTGAGCAATCCCGGTGTCCACTTCTTATCAACAACAAAATGCTTATCGTTATTGACTAGTTTTTGGATAAGAAGTGCGGTTTGTGGCTTCGTCCCAACAAATAAAACTTTTTTATTTTGTAGTTTAAGGGCTTTTAAAAAAGACGTAACTTTTTCAATGGCTTCTGCTGTCTTCTCTAGGTCAAAAACCCAAATATTATTCTTCTTAGCGAATAGGTAAGGTTTCATTTTCGGATTCCATCGTTCTGATCGATGACCTACATGAAGTAAATTTTCAAAAAGGGTTTTTATATCAGTTTTTGCCATTTTTAAGTAGTTTTAGGAAATAATTAAAGCATTTTTTACAGCCGCACTTAAGACAGTTTGGCCAATAGCCTAAAGAATATAATAATCGATAATGGAAATGCAAATTATTTTATTTGATAAAGACTTTCATGTATGATAGAATTAATAGAAAACTAAAAACAAATAAAAAAAATGGATTTTGAAAAAGTTATTGAGTACGCCTTAAATAAGGATGTTTCCGATATACACATAGCCCCAAATTCACCTATTTTTCTCCGAAGACATGGTCGTATGGAAGCGGTTGGCACCACAATATCGCCTAAGGATGTTGATATAATCACTAAGCGTGTTATGAATCAAAGCCAGATTAAATTATTTGAGAAAAGACTACAGTTAGATTTCCTTTATACTTCTCAAAATGGACACCGTTTACGAGGAAATGCTTTTTATTCTGATGGCGGAACTTCTTTATCTTTCCGTGTCATTGAGAGTTCTATTATTGATTTTGCAACGCTTGGCTTTCCAGAATTTGTAAAAAAAATGGTTGTTGATTCAAAGCAAGGTTTAATCCTTGTTGTTGGTCCTACTGGACAAGGAAAATCCACAACAGTAGCCTCAATACTACAAGAAAGAACTAAAAATAACGCAGAGCATATTCTTATGCTTGAAGACCCTATTGAATACCTTATCCCAAGGGGTAAAAGTATCGTTCAACAGCGAGATGTTGGTCGTGACGTTCTAAGTTTTGAAGCTGGACTCATTGGCGCTATGCGGGAAGACCCAGATGTCCTAATGGTGGGTGAATTACGAGATACGGAATCCATGGGCGAAACACTCACCATGGCGGAAACGGGGCATTTAGTTCTTAGTACCCTGCATACAAATAATGCCGTACAAACTATTACTCGTATTCTCAATAGCTTTCCAGCTGACCAACGCCCTCAGATTCAAAGTCAGTTAGCCAGTACTCTTTCCCTCGTTATCTCTCAGCGACTGGTTCCTCGAGCCGATGGGAATGGGCGTGTTCTCGCTTATGAGATTTTCAAAATGAACTATGCCATCGCAAACTATATTCGACAAGACAAGATTTTTCAGATTCCAAATGTCATGCAAACCGATTCTACCGGTAAAATGATTCAGTTTGAGCAATCTCTCGTTGGACTTGTTATGGCCAAACAAATTACCAAAGAAACTGCCATAGAATACGCTCAAGATAAAATACAACTGAAAGCCCTTTTTGAGTTTAATAATATTTCCTAAATAAATAACACACAACGATGGATTTCGAAAAAGTCTTAAGCTACGCCGCAAAAAACAATATATCGGATATTCATATCTCTCCGGACTTACCTGTTGCTTTCCGTCTTCATGGAGAACTTGAAACCGTTGGAGAAAAAGTATCACACAATGAAATTCATATGATTTCTCTTGAAATCTTAAGTCAAGTCGACCAAGAAAAGCTTGATATAGAGAGAAGTGTTGATTTTTCTTACACCTCAAAAGAACGTCACCGTTTTCGGGGAAACTTCTTTTATACACGAAAAGGATTAGTCCTTGCACTTCGACTTATTCCCGAGGAAATCCCAGATTTTGATACACTGGGACTTCCTCACTTTGTCTTAGAGAATATACTCGACTATAAAGATGGACTTGTTTTATTGGTCGGACCAACTGGACATGGAAAATCTACCACACTTGCCTCTTGTATTAAAAATCGAGCGGCTAAAAAATCCGAACACATTATTACCTTTGAAGATCCTATTGAATTCCTTATTGAATCTGACCAAAGTATTGTTCATCAAAGAGCACTTGGGCGTGATGTTATGGAATTCAGCGAAGGACTTAAATCGGCACTCCGTGAAGACCCTGATGTCTTATTGGTTGGGGAAATGCGAGATTTGGAAACGATTTCAGCGGCTCTTACTGCTGCAGAAACCGGTCATCTTGTGCTCTCAACACTTCACACCAGTAGTGCAGGCGAAA